>CAXSIG010000580.1:933-4010 GCA_964237255.1 uncultured Bryobacteraceae bacterium | reverse complement strand
CGCCTTACCCAAGATCCGGCGGTTTGGCAATCGATTCGTCCGGCAACTTCTACGTGGCGGCCGACACTGAAAACGCGATCTATCGGATTCAACGGATAACAACCTGGCACGAAGAACCGAAATCGTGAGCTTGGCCGTCGCTGGATAAGTGGAACTGACGGGGATCGTGACCGGGCAGCTTAGTCTACGGCTTCCCCGCGACGACATCGTCGATCCAGTTGTACAGAATGTCCTCTGCGCCAGGATTGCCCATGTGCTGTCGATTGCCCCTGGCAAGCAGATCCTTTTTGTCGCTTCTGACACCGACTATGAAACTATCCTCAATCGGAAAGATCGAGTCTTCCATGCCGTTAATGATGAGCAGCCTACAGCTAGAACGGTCCAGCACACCGGAGTCCAGCAGACTGAACTTACCGGCATCGGCTGCATAAGCTTCAATGGGGTCGGCGCCACGGTAACCGAACTTGTATGCCATCGCGTCGCCCAAGGCAAACGGATACTCCATCTGGTTCTGGGCACGAATCCAGGCGGGGTCGAACATGTGGTGGCAGCCGCCGCCTTGTGCAACCACAGCGAAGAGACGATCGGCGTGCGTGTGAGCGATCCGCATTGCGTAGTAGCCGCCTGTGCTAATGCCGCGAGCGACAACTTTTGTCAAATCAAAGCTGTACTGGGCGGCGTTCGCCGACACCCAGTCCAAAACACTGCTCATAAGGCGGTCGGGAGACGTAGGGTCGTTGGGAGCTGCCGGACAGTCGCCGGTTCCCGGTATCTCGAAGCTAAGCGTCGCGAAACCCCGATCGACATGAATCTGGGTGCGTGGAGTGTGATCGGTTTTGTAAGCATCTAAACCGCAGATGAACAAAACGACAGGCCAGCCATTCTTGGGCCTGATTCCGTTGGGCACTCGCAGATTGGCCTGAATGGGCACATCGGTATCGCCGGCGGGCAAGTCTGCGTGCGTGAAGGGCAGATCCATCGGAATACTGGCAGGGCTAAGATATTGCCCTGCTTTCACGTATGCCTCTTTGCCTCTTTCCCACGCTTTCTGACTGATCTCGGATCGATTAATCGGAAATCTCGCGATGCGATACACTGCCGCGGCACGCAGATACAGGTCTCGCGCGTTCGTGCTATCGCTCCGCTCTTCTGCCTGTCCAGCGAGCAAGACAAGGTTTTCTGCAATTGGAAAAAACGGTCTGGCGTATTCATCCGGGCGGAAAAGAATGTCAGAACGGTCGCCCGATAGCTTCACGAGTTCAGCGAAGATCGGGTCGAAGTCCTCCACATTCCCGTCGGTGGAAGGATAGATCCCATGCTGGCAGAGTGGGCGCCACTTGTTGGCCCACAGCTTGGAAACGGAGTCATGGTAAGAAAAGTAGGGGAATCCAGACCGAAGTTCGGCTGCGGTCGATTGCACATGATAGGGCGGAGCGACGATTGTAGTTGGCTTTGCCATTGTGTTGAAATCTGCTTTCTTCTCAGCAGATTACTCCCCAAGTAAATCAGCATCGATGCTGATTGGCTATAGCGGTATTGCAATCCTTTCTTGCGACAGAGCAAAGTAGTGTAGCCTCGAACTGCCCCAAGTCACCAAGCATTAGGTGAATCCCTATGCAGGTTTCTTGTGAGATAGGAGCGAATGAAGAACATCGACCTGAACGATGCCCGCACCTTCGTGATCATCGCGCAGGAGGGCACGCTTACCGCGGCGGCAAACATTCTGCGTCAACCCACCTCCACCGTTAGCCGGTCACTTACCCGTCTGGAAAAGGCACTCGGTGTGTCACTAACACAACGCGGCTCTCGCGGCTTGCGGTTGACCGATCTCGGCAAAGAATATCTGGAGACGTGCCGCCGGGCATTGAGAATTCTCAACGATGGCGGCGACCTACTGGAGAGCCGACGCGCTCAACCGGTCGGGACGATTTAAGTGGTGTGTCCGGTCACCATGGCGCGCGACCTTCTTGCACCGATATTGGTTGAGTTTTTTGTGCGCTATCCAGGTCTGCGTGTGGAGATCGAACCGTATTCCAGTGGTTGGGATCAGGAGCCTCGGGAAGACGTGGATGTCTTTTTCAAAATGCGCGAACCCAAAGACTCCGGGCGCTCCGTGAGACACTATCCCGGAACGGCTAGAGGGCTTTTTGCCAGCACCGGTTACGCGAACGCATCAGGAATACCGCTTGCACCGGAGGACTTGCCATCGCATGTTTGTATCGGCTCCGGGCGCTGGAATTTAAAGTATGGTCAAAAAACGGTAAGCCCTACAATTACGTTCCGGGTCATCACAAGTGACCCCGGTACTCATCTCCGGCTGACGCTATGTGGCGTTGGAATCGCAATTCTGCCGCTCTGGATGGCTCAAGCCGCGGACGTTCGTGATCATATTGTTCCCATACTCCCGACCTGGACTCCGGAACCAATTGCAGTGTGCGCGTTGTTTTATGGATCGGCACGCCTGAAACCGAAGGTGCAGGTGTTCTTGGACTTCTTGGCGGAATATATGGGAACCGATCGAGACCCTCGCATATCGGAGCAGCACCCGAACGGCTGCTTTACGGACCTTAACTTAAAAGGACCTTCCGGACCGTAACGAGCGAGGTTTGCTCAGACGCAACACCGTTTTGCTTCGAGAGGGGTATCCGCTTGCCGTGCAACGGTCTACCTTACAGATGAGCAATGTGAGGGCGGCGAGTGATTTTGAAAGCACAGATCCTACAAAGACTGTGTAGAGCCAAATCAGCTTGTGGCTGGGTCACGCTTTTTCTTTGTATGGTGCCTACCAAAGCAATCGCGCAAAACGGACGTACATCGGCAGGTTCTTCTCCGACATTGGAAGAGGGCAACGGCAGCCAGATTTCAGGTGCGTTCATGCCGAAATGGCGCCGTCTTGCTGAAGAACGCGGCGTGACGTTTGCATTGCAGGATACGTACGACTTCCAAGGAAATCCTCAGGGTGGGCGCACGCAGATGGGCACCGTCTTCCTTCGGACCAACGGGACGCTCACGATGGATTTGTCCAAGCTCGCGGGTTTTTCAGGAGCCACTTTCTTTGTCAGCGGGCTTTTTCAAAC
>CAXSIG010000580.1:0-923 GCA_964237255.1 uncultured Bryobacteraceae bacterium | reverse complement strand
GGTGCCTGGGATCTGACCAGTTCCATCGCCGGCACTCATACACTTCGCGTCAACGAATACTACTGGCAGCAGCGCTTGTTGCAGGACAAGCTTACCGTTCGCTTGGGCCAGGTTGCGGCCGGAACCGAATTTGGCAATCAGGCTATAGGCTTCGACGATCAGGCCAGTGCCTTTAAGACGTGGATCAACAACACCCTGGCCAGCGGTCTCCCGACCGTTGTGCAGGCATATCTACCTGTGCCGCCCGCAGGGAAACCTGGAGTGATATTCCGCGTAGATCCCACGAAGCATGTCTTTTTGAAAGCCGGTTTGCTGAGCGGTACTCACAACAGATTCACGGGTGACGAAAGCGGCACGCGCTTCGATTTGCGCAATGCTCCGCTTGTTGCGGTCTCCCTTGGATGGAAGACAGAGGATGCCGACAATGCGCATCCGGGTGTGTACAAGGTAGGCTGGCTTCACAATTTCGGGCAATTCCAACGCTTCGGATCACAGTCTTCAACCCGTGGGAACGATGTTGTTTTTGCGAATGCAGGATATGCGTTGTGGCGGATACGACGGCCAGACGTCTCGTTCAGCCATCGGGGGATCGACTTGCAATTCAGCGCCGCCGCGGCGCCCCGTGTTCTGAATAAGAACGATTTCGAGACGGCGGATGGTATCCGTTTTGTCGGCCTGGTGCCGCATCGGCATTCCGATATCGCAGCCGTAGGAATTATTTACGCGCACTTCAGTCGAGACTGGAACGCCGACTTCGAATCGCAAGGCATGCCTCCCAGGACTGCGCAGACAAGTATGGAACTGAATTACAAGATCGTGTACTCGCGGTGGTTCAGCCTGTGGCCAAATTTTCAATACATATGGAAGCCGAGTGGTGACCACCGCCTGGCGAACGCGCCAGTCCTCGGCCTGCGCGTCGTATT
>CAXSIG010000579.1:0-4011 GCA_964237255.1 uncultured Bryobacteraceae bacterium | reverse complement strand
AACGGGTATGCGGCGAAGGGCATTATGTTGCCGCGGACCGAATTTGAATTGTCGGAAAACATGCGCGATTTTTCCGTTCTTTACTCCGGAAAGATATTACTCGGATGCGGCGCACTTCACTTTTATAGCCCCACATCCGGCGAGATTCGCTCCTTGGCCGTTTCCGAGCAAGCGAAAACACAGGGCGCTGGACGGCTGATTGTCGAAGCCTTGGTACAAGAAGCGCTGGCGTACGAGCTTCACGCGGTATTCGCATTCACGTACGTTCCCGGCTTCTTTGCAAAAGTCGGATTTCAGGAAGTAGAACGCGGAGAATTGCCGCTTAAAGTCTGGAAAGATTGCTTGCGCTGCCCAAAATTTTCCTGTTGTGACGAAATAGCCGTCCTTCGGGTACTGAATGCCACAAGATGGGATTCAGGCCTTCTGCGGCAACCTGAGCCCGGTTATTACGTGCAATTGCCCACGATTCGCTAAGTTTTTGCCCCTCGAAAAAAAAGTAAAAAATATTAGAGAAAAATTCGCAATACCCCCCACGTAATATTCTGTTAAATTCTTATTGGGCACATTGTGCCTGCGGCAAAAGGGGATATGAGGGCTCAAACCGTAGAAGTGCAGCAATCGACCGGACGGGTTCTATGCTGTCCGATTTTCCGAACGGGAGGCAAGAAGCTTCTTGCCAAAGGCCATTTGATTTGTGATGAGGATGTTCGCGTCCTCCAATCCGAAGGAATGGACCATGTCTGGGTTACTGAGCTCGAGGAAGGCGAAGTCGACGAAGATGCCGCTGTGCGCGCCATCGGAGCCGAAGTCGCCTGTGGCTCCTACGAGATAAAAATCACCGCCGGCGGGAGGGCCAATTTGAATGCGACGGAAGACTGTTGCGTTCTGATAGACGACGAGGTTTTAAAACAGGTTAATTGCACGGCAAGCGTGGTGGTCGCCACGTCGATGAATTTCAGCTTCGCGCAAGCCGGACAGCGCATCGCCACAGTCAAAAGTGCGCCATTTGCGGTTGCAAAGTCCGACCTGGAGGGATTGCTGGCGCTTCTTCGCGACCGTGGCCCCATCATGCAGGCACGCCCCATTCGGAAGCCCACAGTGGGAGTTCTTTACTGCGATCCGATTAGCGGCGAGCGCGGCCGTCAGATGTTTGAAAGCATCATGAGACAACGTCTCGAAAGATTCCAAATCGCCGCGCCCATCTCAGCCGCCTGTGTCGAGGAGGAAGAACCGGTATTCCGCGGGTTGCAAAATCTCTTGAAGGCGCGTCCGTCGGCTATTCTTGTGGCATCATCCACCGCTCCCGCAGGACCGGAAGATGTAGTTGGACGCGCGCTTATACGAACAGGCGCGCAGATCGAACGATTTCTCGCGCCGGTAGAACCAGGAAATTTGATGATGCTCGCGTATAAAGAAGATACGCCGATCATTGCCGCACCGGGCTGCTTCCGTTCGGCAAAGTCGAACGTTGTCGATTTGTTGATGCCGGCGCTCTTGTCGCGATACCGAATTTCGACCTGGGAATTGGGGTGCCTTGGGCATGGCGGCTTGTTAGTTTAATTCCGGTTTAATTGGCTGAGGGACGTTCCGCTTTCAGTATCGTGAGCGAGGCTGCCATTCCGCGGGTGGCCTTCAACTGCAATCCGAGCTGCCGCTCCAGAGCGAACCGCAGCGGCGGGCTAGGCGCATCGTCCGGCGCCGGAGGGATTTCGCCGCCGAATTGAGTGCCATCGGGCGCCCAATCCAGGTCGAAATCGAAATGCCCACTCAAACCTGTTTTATCCACTACAGGACGGTCTAGGATGGCACGTTGGAGAACCGCGACAAAATCCGCCATCGTTGCGTTTCGCGCAGGCATATGGATCCGCTGCGGATAAACTGTGCTCACCAACTGTGTGGGTTCGTTTGCCTCGGATAAACTAGTTTTAAGCTTCGGTCCGTTCTTGAAAAGCCCGAGTTCGTAAATCGAGAACTCCTTTTCTTCGCGACGGAACGTAAGCTGAAAGCGATCGGTCAGAAGCTTCCGCAACATCCGCATTTGCTCTTCGCGATTGGGCCGCTTTTCGCCTGGAGTGGTGGCCACAATCTCGAATTTTTGGGATTCCACCCATTCGGGTCCACCCGAAACAACCGTGGGATTTAAATCGTAAGCAGCGGCAATCAGCAGTTTCAACGCGAAATTTTGGGCGACAAACCGATGATCGCCCTGCATCGTAATATATCGACCGGCTTTGGCATCCGGACCGACTTCCTTGATTGTTGCTACATCGAAAGCCTCAAATGGCTGCGCTTCGCACGTTAGGCATGCGATTGCAACAAGTGCTAACCGCCCCAAATCAAACCGCTTTTTCGTCCATCTCATCGCTTGCTCGCCGGCTCGATTGCCAAACACTAATCCGGTGATAGACCGCTCGGGCGAGAGCCAGGACGGGGACGGAGAGAAACGTTCCCTCCACCCCGGCCAGTTCGCCTCCCGCAAAAACCCCTACAATCACAAGCATCGGATGCAGTTCCACCCCGGCGCTCATCAAGCGCGGAGAAATCACATAGTCCTGAATCATCCGGTACGCGCCCAAAAACACGATGACCCACAGAACGTGGCCGCCCGTCAGCGCCGTAACGATGATGATAATCACCGCGGCGCATAATGGCCCGATTAGGGGCAGAAATTCCAGCGGAAATGCGATGGCAGCCAAAAGAAGGGCGTAGGGAACACTCATCACGCTCAGCACCACGGCGTAAGTCGCGAACGTAATTCCGCATTGGATGAACAGGGCGCGCATGTACTGCAGCAGCATGAGATGGATATCGGCAAAAACTTCCTTCACCAGGCGTCGGCTATCCCGGTTTTGCACCATGCTCACAATTTCATCGCGCATCGTTCTGCCATCCTTCAGTACGAAAAAGCTGAGGATCGGAATAATGATCAGATAGATCAAGTTGGTGGAGGCGCGCAGCACTTCAAGCGTTACCTTGGGCAGAAGCGCAACATACTCGTTGTAGTGCTTGTAGACGTAACCCTGCGCAGTGTCGATCACAGTTTGCTGAATGGAATGCACTGCGCTGTTCGATGCGGAGTTCCGCTTTAACTTTTCCAGAAATTCAGGCGCTCGTTGCGAAAGCGAGGCCGCCTGTTCCGCTATTTCCGATCCTATTTCTATCCCGAGAAACACCAGCAGACCGATTAGAGAGAGATAAACAATCGCCAATGCGGGCGTCCGCGACTTGCTTGGTAGATGGCCGTCAATGTAGTTGACCACCGGGGTAAGAAGGTAGGCAAATAAGATCGATATGGTCAAAATAAACAGCGTGCTACGGATGAGATACGCCGCATACATCGCAAGCAGCACCAGCGCGGCGGTCCACGTGTTGCGGGCGGCTTGCGGGCTGAATCCGAGCATGGGTTCAGGGTACCAGTTGTAACCTTTTGAGGGTCGCGGAGTATCTAGCTCAGGAACGAAAATTAGGTGGACGACGAAACACTCATGCAGTCGGTGCGGGACGGCGACCCCGCGCGACTGGCACTCTTATTCGACCGTCACAATCGTCCATTATTTCGATATTTCTGGCACCTGACCAGCCGCCGGGAGGCCAGCGAAGATTTGGTGCAGGAAGTATTTCTGCGCGTCCTGAAATATCGCGCAACGTTTCAGAACGGGATGTTGTTTCGCCCGTGGATGTATCAGGTGGCGCGTAATGTCCATCTCGATTTCGCCGCTAAACGCGGAAAAGAGTCGGCCATGCCCGAAGACCCGGATGGACGCACGTTAGAGTTTCCGAGTCCGGATTCGCATCCGGAGGACCAGTTTGGCCGGAAGCAGGAGGCACTGTTGCTACGGCGGGCGCTTTCGTCCTTGCCGCCTGAAAAAAGAGAAGTATTGGTAATGAGCCGTTTTATCGGCATGAAATATGAAGAAATCGCCACCGCGTTGAACTGCGAAACGGGGACGGTAAAGGTTCGAGCATATCGGGCATTGCGGGAGTTGGGTGACCGATTTTTTGCGTTGCGAG
>CAXSIG010000578.1:1641-4019 GCA_964237255.1 uncultured Bryobacteraceae bacterium | reverse complement strand
CTCCAGAATCCGGAACTCCCCGCCCGCTTCGCCGAATTTGCCGGGACATTCGCCGCGCGTTACCCGTGGATTCGCTTCTACACGCCTGTCAATGAAATTTAGGTCTGTGCGAAATTCAGCGCTCTCGATGGAGCTTGGAATGAGCAACTCAGCAGTGACCGGGCATTCGTCACCGCCGTGAAACACCTCTCCGCGGCCAGTATCCTCGCCGCGCAGCAAATTGCCGCATGCCGTCCGGACGCTGTGTTTATTCAAAGTGAATCCGCGGAATATTTTCACGATATGCGCGCAAATCCCGATGCCCGGCTGCGGCTCCAGAACGATCTGCGCTTTGTCGCGCTCGACCTTCTGTACGCGCACGCGCCTGACGCCTCGGTGGTTCTCTATTTATTCGATAACGGCCTCACTCGCGAGGAATACGATTGGTTTCTTGCCGGTAAACCGCCCGGCTTTCAAGTTCTGGGGAACGACTACTACGGCCGGAATGAACAGCTGATTCTTCCCGATGGCTCCCGAACTCAGGGCGAGGATTTGATGGGCTGGTACAGAATTACCAAAGCCTATTACTACCGCTATTTACGACCGCTCATGCATACCGAGACCAATGTATTTGAGCCGGAAGACGGACCCCGTTGGTTATGGAAACAATTTACGAATATTCTCCGCATGCGCGCGGATGGGATTCCGGTGCTCGGTTTCACTTGGTATAGCTTGATCGACCAAATTGACTGGGATATCGCGCTGCGCGAAAAACGCGGCACAGTAAACGCCTGCGGCCTTTTCGACCTGAATCGAAAACGTAGGCCGGTAGCTGACTCGTATCAAATGCTTTTAAAAGAATTCGGCCGCATGACACTGGTCCCCCACGCCGAGATACTCGCGCTCACCGACCTCCCCGCACGCTTGCGACTCGAAATCTAGAGCACGCTCGGCAGAGGATTATTGCGGCGACTGCCGGTCCTACATAAGAATGCCCGTCAGTGTCCCGATGAACAAAGACAGGCTGACGGGCAGCGTGATTGGGTGTTACTCAGAAATGCAGTAAGGAAGACACGAAAGCTCTAGCGAACTTTGTCGGAAGCGTCAGAACGCTTTCGGCGTTTCAGAAAGCCGAATAGGGCAAAAGGAACGGCGATAAGCATAGCCGAGGCCGGTTCCGGCGTTGCCGCTGACGGCAATACAGTTCCCGTTAACTCCAGGCGTAGTGCCGTGGGTGCACCGTCATCTTGAACGAAGAAGTCGAGAGTGTTGAGGCCGGCCACGAATCCTGATGAAATCGTCAAGGGCGTCCAGCCACCGAAACCCCCGATTGCCGGAGAAAAGGTGGTAGTCGTGCTGTTCAGCCGTATCCCCGTCAGCCCATTGTCAACGCCAAATCGACCCGTTATAGACGCTGTGCTTGGATTAAATCCGGAGGCGATTGTGAATGTTGTCCGAAAATCGTACGCGCCAGAGGCAGAGTCGTAGCCGTTTGCATTCACGGATATTCAGTCAGAGATTGAAGTGTCGGCAAAACAAGCTTGGTTGAAGTAGGTCACAGCACTCGCTACTACGGAAGTCGCCGGAGTGGAGACTAGCACGTAGTGAGGATCAATTGCGCCGTTCGGCGCGAGTGCATTGCCGGAAGAATCCACACCCGTGTTGTAAAGCGTGGTGATTGTCGCTGCTGGAAGCGGTACCAGAGCGGATAAGGTCAAAAGAAACAGAGTTAACTTTGGTTTCATCTCCATGGAAGTTAGCACGCGGAGAATACCTACTAAACTCGTAAAAACACCTGAATAAATAGAAATATTTCGGAGAAATCAGACAGGAGATCAAATCGTAGGGATCCACGTACCCCTATGAAATACGGAGGCTTTGGTGCGCTTTCGACTAGCGGATCGAGCACACGGCCAAATCTGCCGGTCTGTTACCGAAACGGCGTTGCTTGCGTAGGGAACGCTTCGGAAGCGGAGCGTAACTGATCAGCCGAAAATATCTAGAACTTACAGGGAATTGCTGTTCCAAAACAGCCTTCGCGTCAATACCGCTCTTTGTTCGCTCAGCTTTCTTCTCTTGGTTAGCGAACAATGCTTGAAACCAGACGCCGTTGATGAGTTCTTGGGATTCTACTCAGGAAAGGCCGATGTTAAGACTTCGCCCATTAGAACAAACGTAGTTACGCTCAACGCTCGGCGAAGAAGGCGTGGCCTGGCTGTAATACCTTGTGATTGAGCTTTAATCTAAACAACGGACTTCTGATTGAGATAAACTGCCGTGTGGGTGGGCTCACCAAATGATTCCGAGAACCTCAATTTTGTGCTTATCGGCGATGGCGGCGTTCGGTCAGCTGCGTCCAACCGTGCCTCAACCAACAAACATTGATTTCAGCCAGGGAG
>CAXSIG010000578.1:1113-1631 GCA_964237255.1 uncultured Bryobacteraceae bacterium | reverse complement strand
GGTTATAGAGCCGAACGCCGACAACAAGATTGCGGACAGCATCTCTCTAGTTGTGTCGCTTACTTGACTCCTCCAGTAATCGGAGTCGTCCGCGCCGCCGAGATTCAGCAAACGTTTCCCGCTGGCCCTTATATCGGAAAATCCATACGCTTCAGCGCATTGCTGCGACTGCAAGAGGCTAGTACTGCGGGCTACATTCATATCCGAATGCGCGTGGATTACGAAAACCGCAAAGTCGATATGCGGGACAGCATTGCACCGCCGGTTCATTCGGCAGACTGGCATTACCGGGAAGTACTAGGCCATGTGAATCCCGGCGCTGTCTCAATCTCGATATGGGCTCGATACGTTCCGTCTGGAGCGGCTTGGGTTGCAGCCCCTTCGTTTAGCGTTATTAATGAAACTGTGGCTGCGACTGCTAACCCAGAGGAAGCTCCGATTCAAGCCCTTATCACGCTGTTTAACAATGCCAGGAACGCGCACAAAAGTGATACAGTCGCCTCGCTCTACTCCGAAGA
>CAXSIG010000578.1:0-1103 GCA_964237255.1 uncultured Bryobacteraceae bacterium | reverse complement strand
GAATTTCAAAACGCGAAAGGCGACCATTCAATGATCGGCCGATTAGCTCTTACAAAGTTGTGGGGCGAGGTCCAAGGCGAGGTTGTAAGAACGATTCAGTCCGTCAATTTTTCCGGCAAGGATATCGCAATTGTTCATGTAAGCGCTTTGTTTCCAAACACTGGTCGCACCAACGAAGTCTTCATCGCTGTAAGAGAGCAACTCCGCTGGAACATTTGGATACAGCATCCGTTGACTTAACGGGTTTTCTAATTGACTGATTACCAAAACTCGGTATGCGACCTAGTAAGTTCTTGCCCTGGTAAGCTACTCCACCTTCGCTTCACATCGAAACGTAGTCTGTGGCTTAGTCACAACTTTCTTATTCTCATCAACAGGCATTGACCCCACCGGGCACACGTACAACTCAAACCCGCCAACCTTCGGGACCGTTCCATTCGCCAACCGCCCGACGGAATCGCTGGCGCCGGGTCGCAGGTCCATCGAACCGCTAGCGCCCGACCCATCCTTCGCTACAAAAACAATCGTCAAAGCCTGCGTGCAGTTGTTCTTGAATGAGAGATAGTTATACATCCCAGGGTCGTAAAATTCCTTGATGCAACTGTTGAGTGCGGGTATCTCGTGGCTCTGAGCGAAAGTGGTTGAAGCACTGCCCAGCACGAACAAGGAAGCCGCTGTCAGAGGAAGCAAAGAACGTCGCATTCGGATATCTCCCGCAGACCGCTTCTTGCAAGCGGAGTGCCACGCCAAACCAGTGACAGCCCTTTGTACGTGTCCTTTCAACAACTTACGCACTTTTGCTTTTTACCGTATGCCACAGTGTAGTCGTGAACACAAACGCAATACCCATTGATCGAACTGCGGAAGCGGCATCCGCTACCAAAGCCGAACAAAACCGCATCAATGCGGAAAAGTCCACAGGGCCGAAAACGGAAGACGGCAAGCGCCGCTCCAGCCTGAACGCGCTTCGGCACGGCTTCACTTCCCACGTGGTCGTCATGCCGTGGGAAGATCTCGAAGCCTTTAAGGCTTTCGAACTCCGCTGCCATCAGATGTACGCCCCAATCGGCGAACTGGAAAAGGAAGCCACTCAATCGCTCTCC
>CAXSIG010000577.1:2454-4020 GCA_964237255.1 uncultured Bryobacteraceae bacterium | reverse complement strand
ACCTTCACCGTTTGTCGGAATCAGCGCGATTTACCCCTTTGAGGCTTCTAGTCTGAGTTTGGAGGCACTACACAAATGAGAACATTTCGATGCTTTGTAATTGAGTTGCTGGTTGCGGCGGCGGTCCTTTACGCGACCGACCGGTTCGATTTGGCGGTTCGCGGAGATTTCTTCGCCGGGTTCGCCGGCAATAGCGCCGCAATGGATCGCGCGATGAAGGCGTGCGAAACGCAACTTGCAGCGAACCCCCGACACGCCGAAGCAATGGTGTGGCACGGAAGCGGAACTGTGTACCTGGCGGGACAGGCATTTCAGAAAGGCGATCTTGCTGGAGGCGGCCAACTCTGGGGACAAGGTATGAAGGAGATGGATAGCGCGGTTGCCATCGCTCCGAATGCAGTTGGAGTGTTGATTCCGCGTGGCGCGACGTTGCTGAGTTCATCCGCAGGAGTGCCCGGACCGCAAGGGAAAACGCTGCTCGAAAAAGGCGTTGGTGACTACGAAAGAGTTCGCGAAATGCAGAAGAGCTACTTCGACACGCTTTCCGGCCACGCGCGCGGGGAACTGTTGTTTGGCTTGGCGGACGGCTACAGCCGCTTGGACCGCAAAATGGACGCGAAGGCCACCTTCGAAACGCTGGCGGCTATCGGGAAAGCATCCGGGCATGAAGAGCAGGCGCGTCAGTACCTGTTACAAGGGACGTATAGCAAAACTGCCCTGAGTTGCACGGGCTGCCATACCGGCAAGTAGACGCGACAATAGGAATGCAGCGATGACCGGCCAAGATTGCAAGAAAAACGCCAACGAGGTTGGCCGTTGGGTGCGATTGATTTGGATCAGCCTTGTTACCGGAAGTATTCCGGCTTTGTTGTCCGTCTTGTTTGCCAATCCAACGTCGCATGAGGTGTTGCTGCAGACCATGTACGGATGCGTTTACTCCGGTACTATCGGCGGTCTCTGCACTTTGGTACTGCCGAAGATGGCGTCCTCCATCCTTCGGCTTAGTCAACCGATCCGTTGGCCCGCCATCGCCTTGTCGTTAGCTCTGCTGGCGGCGCTGGGCGCGTTTATCGCTACGTTTCTCGTGGTGCTATTTGGCGGGGCGACTTCGGCGCATTTTGGGGATCAATACTTCCCGGCTCTAAAGGTCTCCGTTGTTATTACGTTGATATTCGGGATGACCGCTTTCTCTCGCGAGGTTCTGGAGGAACGCTACAACAGAGCGAAGGCGGAATTGGAGGTGAAGGAAAAGGCCGAGGAAAAACTGCGCCAGGCAGCCACGGAAGCCCGATTAAACTCGCTCGAAAGTCGCGTGCAGCCGCACTTTTTGTTTAATACGCTGAACAGCGTATTGGCCCTGATTCGCGAGGACCCGCACGCCGCGGAACGCATGGTGGAGCGGCTTGCGGCACTGCTGCGCTTTTCTCTGGATGCGAATCAATCGCGCCTTGTTCCCCTGGCGCTCGAAGCGAAAATCATTCGCGACTACCTGGAAATCGAACAAGCGCGTTTCGGATCACGGCTTCGATTTTCTATCGAGATTCCGCCCTCGCTCGATCACGTTTT
>CAXSIG010000577.1:0-2444 GCA_964237255.1 uncultured Bryobacteraceae bacterium | reverse complement strand
TTTTGATACCTCCCATGTCGCTTCAGACGCTGGTAGAGAACAGCGTCAAGTATGCCGTTTCGTCGCGGAGGGAGGGCGCGTTCATCTCACTTCGCGCCACCCGCGAGGGGAGCACCGCCCGAATTCAAGTAACAGACGATGGCCCCGGATTTTCCGGCGCTCCTGTAAAAGCGGGCCACGGATTAGACCTGTTGCAGAACCGTGTCGAGGGATTATTCGGAGCGGAAGGGGGTGTCGAGATTGGCGGAGCGGCTTCGGGAGGAGCATCGGTTACTGTAATTGTTCCCGCTCCGCAGCTTGATCAAGTCGACGCTCCGGCGGAGTTAGCGGGAGTTGCCAATTGATCCGCGCATTTCTGGTTGACGATGAAGATCTCGCCTTACGGCGTCTCTCTCGAATGCTGAAAGAGACCGGCCGTGTGGACGTAAGGGGCACGAGCAACGACCCTGTAGATGCGATTGCCTGGTTATCTTCGAACGATGTAGATGTCGTGTTTCTCGATATCGAAATGCCCGGCATGAACGGCTTTGAAATGCTGGGAATGCTGGATCCCCAACCGAACGTCATATTCACCACGGCCTATAATCACTACGCTCTCCGAGCATTCGACGTGCACTCGCTCGATTACCTGGTAAAGCCGGTAGATGGAGACCAGTTGCATCGCGCACTAATGAAGATGGAGCGGTTGGGTGTGGGAGATGCGCGTCCCGATGCGGCCGATCTTATGAAAAAGTTGTCACAAGCTCTGGCAACGAAAGGTACCTCCACCTATCCCGATCGCATCGCGACATCTAGAGTCGGCGAAAAAACGCAGTATCTGGATCTGGCGAGAGTGACCCATTTTTTTGCCGAAGACAAGCTCACTTATGCTTCTACTAAAAACAAGAACTACATGGTGGAGCACACCATCGCCGAACTAGAAAGTAATTTGGACCCGCAACGCTTCTTCCGCATTCACCGTGCGACTATCGCCAACTTAAGCTGGGTTTCCGAAACCGATTCCTGGTTTGCCGGCGGTGCACTCGTGCGGCTAAAGGATGAGAAAGCTACTGAGCTCGCCGTCGCTCGCGACCGCGTCAAAGGTCTGAAGGAAAAGCTCGGGTTTTAACGGGTTGAGGTAGGTACGTTTTCACTCTGGGACTAGTCGTTTAAATGCCGTAACCTAAAGAAGAAGAGCGCGTGAAGACAATCTTGGTTACGGGCGGCGCCGGTTTTTTCGGCGGTGTACTGAAAAGGGAAATTCTAGAGCGTGGCGATCGTTGCATCAGTGTCGATGTAGTGGCAGATGAAGATCGTCATCCCAATCTGACGAGCATCCGAGCGGACATTTGCAACCGTGAGGCGCTTGATGAAATTTTCACCAAGAATCAACTCGATGGCGTGGTTCACTGCGCAGCGTTGCTGGCGCATGCAGTTAAAGATGCGAACGTTCTGTGGAATAGCAATGTGGACGGGACGCGTAATGTGGCGGACGCCATGGTTGCCCATGGAGTGCGCTCCTTGGTGTTTACATCGACCAACTGCTTGTGGGGCAGTGCGTTTGGCCGTCCCGTTCGCGAGGACGATGCACCGGAGCCGATAGAAGTATACGGACGCAGTAAGGCGGAAGCCGAAAAAATCCTTCGAGATCGAACGGACCTGGACGCGGTGATCATTCGATGTCCAACCATTATCGGACGCCTGGGCTTGCTTTCCATTTTGTTCGAGTTTATCGACGAAAACCGCCGGGTGTGGACGGTCGGCGGCGGGCGAAATAAGTACCAGTTTATCTACGCGGGCGATCTTGCAGATGCATGTCTGCGAGCGCTGCAATACGGACGTTCCGACATCTTCAATATAGGTTCCGACGATGTGAAGCCGCTAGCGGATGTGTATCGTTACGTTGTTGAAAATACGCGTAGCCGATCCTCCGTTGCGTCATTGCCTCTTCGTCCTACCTTGGCCGCAATGAGACTGGCGCACAAGCTCAGAATCTCTCCGTTAGGTCCGTATCACTATAAGATGATTGCCGAGGATTTCCTGTTCGACACGTCTAAGATTAAGAAAGGCTTGGGCTGGCGGCCGACTTTGACCAATGAACAGATGCTGCTTCGGGCCTATCGCTACTACTCCGAGAATCGCCACGAGATTGAGCGGCGCACCGATGTTTCCGATCATCGGCGCGCGGCCAAGATGGGCGTGATTCGGCTGTTGAAATGGGTTTCGTAGCGAGAACCGGCAACCATTCTTCGATTTCAGTTTGGCTTCCAACCGCGCTCTACGGAGCTCTTGTCTTCACCACGGCATGGCGCCATGAACCATGGGCCGATGAAGCGCAAGCCTGGCTCATCGCGCGCGATTCGCCCTTCGTTCTGCTTTGGACCCGGCTTCTACATTACGAAGGAACTCCCGGATTGTGGCATTCACTTCTTTGGATTGCGCAACGGGGTGGCCTGCCATACGGT
>CAXSIG010000576.1:0-4028 GCA_964237255.1 uncultured Bryobacteraceae bacterium | reverse complement strand
GGAACTTATAACGCAACCATCACTGTGTCTGCGGGATCGGCGGGAAGCAGTACTGTTCCTATCCAGATGATTGTCGACGCGGCAGTGGTCCAGGTGACAAGTGTGACGAACGCCGCCACTTTCCTGGCTGGGCCGCTGGTCGCAGGTTCTCTAGGGACCATCAAAGGCACGAACTTGGACGGGACGAATGTCGCGGTAACTTTCGACGGCACTCCGGCGACGATCCTTTACAAGAGCGCGACCCAGATTAACTTCCAGGTACCGCAGTCGTTGGGCGCGAAAACATCGGCGCAGCTAGTCGTGACGGTGGATGGCATAACCAGCACACAGCAACCGGTAACGCTCGCCGCCGCCGCTCCGGGAATTTTCGGACTGCTGAATCAAAACAGTACGGTAAACTCCGGGACGACCCCCGCGGAAAAGGGAGATATTCTGCAAATCTTCTTAACCGGGCTGGTCAGCACGGGCTTCACGGTAACCGCCAATCTGCCGGGCTTTCCGAATCTGATGCCGCTCTATGCCGGCCCCGCTCCTGGAATCGCGGGTGTGCAGCAGGTAAACGTAATGTTGCCGATCGGGATTACCGGACCGGTAAACTTGACCATCTGCGACACGAACGCTTCGCTCAACGTTTGTAGTCAATCGTTTGCGATTACGGTGCGGAACTAGCGCACGGATTGAATCAAATCCCGCACGAACTCGGCGCAGTATTGGCCGGCGACGGGTTCGTACTTCGGGTGCGTGTATTCGGAATCTGAAATGATTCGGATAGCCAGAAAGGGTACTCCAAAACCGGCGGCTACTCCGGCGACATAAACGCTTTCCATGTCCTCGGAATCGGTGTGATAAGTCTTGCGCACCCAGGCGATGCGGTCGATTTCACGATTGAATTCGTAAGCGGTGCCAAGAGTACCCGGTACAACGTGTCCTCTCGCGTAAGCCGCCTTTTCCGCTGCCTGGAGCAGCTTCGCGTCGCCTGCGAAGACAGGGAATCGCTTCTCTTTTCCGCCGATGCGAATCTCATGTGCAATAGGAGTCCAATGCGTGGGATCGCTGCCGGCATTCGCTGCGGCTTGGTCCGACTTGAAGGCGCCGTAATCCACCGTGTTCGTGCCAAGCACAATATCGAGAAACTGCAATTGCGGGTTGTGAGCGCCCGCCGTCCCCTGATTGATGACAGCCGCCGGATGGAAGCGTTCGATCGCGATCGTGGTGGATGCGATTGCGTTAATCGGTCCCATGCCGGTTCGGGACACCACCACAGAATGCTTTCCGATGCATCCGGTCCAGTATGTCCATGCGCCCACTTGTACTTCTTTCTTACCGCTGAGGGCTGCCAGTAGAGGCTGAAGTTCTGAATCCTCCGCGCCGCCGATCAGAAAGTCGTATTTCGCGCCCCAGGATAGCGACGCAACAACCAACAGCAGCGCTAATTTCACTTCGATCCAACACTGTTCAGAAGCATCTTAACGGCAGCGTCAAGTTGCGCGTCTCGTCCCGTGTAGCTCTCGCGCACGGGGCGATCTACTTGAACGTCGACCGGGCGCGGGTGCAGTTCCATATCCGTACCGTCGTTTGCGGTTATTTTCGTATTCGGCGTCCGGAGTGAGGAACCATCGATCAACGTTGCGGAACCAGTGTAAATAATCCATCCCGCAGTCGGCTCGCCGACTACCTTGCCTAACTTCATGGCGCGATAGCCTTCCGTGAAATCCTCCGCGTCCGAAAGCGAATTTTGATTGGTAACCAGGACGGTCGGCAACTCAAGCGACCGCTGCCCCAACATAGAGCGCGCAGGTGATGCGGGGTTGTCGCGCGGCGTCATGGTGAGGTAAGGTTTGCGGGTGAAAACATCGAGCGCATAAGCGTTCACGAAGCCGCCGTTATTGTTCCGAATATCCACGACGACACCTTCGCGGCTCTGGTTCTCGGTATCGAGATCGACATAGAGTTGATCGAGCGAATCGGCGGACATGTCCGGAATATGAACATAGCCGAGGCGGCCGTTGCTGGTTTTCAGAACGTAAGCGCGACGATCATCCACCCACTGACGGTAGAGAAGCCCTTTTTCCGCGGCGCCCGAAATCGGAAGGAGCGGGATGTTCGCCTTCGCCGATGTGGAAACTAAGGTACGCTTGCCGATCTTATGTTGGAGCAATTCGTCCAGATTGGTTGACGAATCAAGCGGCTTGCCGTCGACCGAGAGGAGCTTGTCGCCTACCTTAACGCCTGCGATATCGGCCGGGCCGAGCGCGGTAACGGACGTCACCGTAAACGTCGTGGCGTTCACAACCAGCCCAAGACGTCCGGCGGAGGGTGGATTGCCCCCACCTTGACCCGCGCTGATCCCCGAATGCGAGGAGTTGAGTTCGCCGATCATGAGCGAAATAACGCGACGCATTTCATCCGGCGTCTTCGCGGCTTCGATGCGGGGTGAATAAACGCCGCGCACGTCGGACCAGTTCGCTCCATGAAATTTCGGATCGTAGTAGGTCTCATTCGCCACGCTCCAGGCCTCTTGAAACACTTCTCGTTTTTCGCGATCGAAGTTGACATCAAGTTCCGCTGTAATAGTCACCGGCCTTGTCACGCGATTATCCACGTTGATTGTCTGGATGCGGCCGCCTTCCAGGAAATAGACCTCTTTGCCATCGGGCGAGTATTGCGCGTCCGACTTAAAGCCCGCTGTCGAAGTCAACTGGCGAGGAACCGGCGGCTCCTTCGCGAGTTCATCAAGTGAGAACGTATAGAGGTTGCGCTGGCCGCCACCGGAGGATGCCACGAACAGAAGCGTTTTGCCGTCCGGGCTGATGACGGGGTTTGACGCGTTCAAGTCCAGCGGGAGGAGAGACAAGCGCCGGCGAATGCCTTCGAAGGTGACGCGAACCGGTTTCTTGCCTTTGGCCGAGTCGTCCACCAACGCGGAAGGCGACTGAGCGGCGACGGGCTTCGTTTCCGCGTCGCGCGCCGGTGCGGGATTCGTCGGCTTGGTGGGTTCCTCTTTAAACAGGTCGCGAAATTGGTCTTCGCGGAATTTCGGTGTACGTGGGATGAGATTGACTTGCGCGATGGAAGCCGGCTCGGTGCGCTGCCCGGTGCCGAATAACAGATAGGTGCGATCCGGACTCCAGACAATACGATTCGTGAAGGCGTTGGCGAGGAAACTGACAAGGTGTTCCGTACCGCCGGCCGCCGGAACCAGGGTCACGTTTTTGAATCCGCGCGTGTCATCGCCAACATAAGCGAGCCATTCGCCATCGGGCGACCAGGAGACATTACTTAACGTTCGATACTTGCGCGTGGCCAGAACCCGATCGGTTTTCGAATCCATGTCCAGGACCCGAAGCTCCCGGCCATTGCGCGTAAAGGCGAGATGTTTTCCATCGGGTGACCAGACGGCGTTTCGATCGTTCGGACCCGTGCTTAGTCTGTCTTCCGTTTCTTTGCCTAAGTCATAAAGGTAGAGTTGGTCGGTTCCGTCGCGGTCGGAATTGTAAACCAGTTGGCGATTGTTAGGAGCCCAAATAGGGTCGGATTCTTCGGAGGCCGTTTGGGTGATGCGAACCGCCGCGCCGCCATCCTTCGAAGAGGCCGCGAAGACTTGGCCATGCGCCGTAAACGCCACCTTCTTGCCATCTGGCGAGAGACGCAAACCTCGGAACTGTCCATTCATTGAGAGATGAGTAACGGATGCCGCGGCGGGAGCGCCTCGGAGCGTGATGGGAACCGCGGCGGATTTGCCGGTCGCCGGATCCAAGCTCCAGATGGAGAAGTCGCGTTCGAACACAATGGCTTTGCCGTCATGCGCGATGGAAGGCCACAGGAGACGGCCATCGGTGAAGTGGGTCACCTGTTGCGGAGTGTCGCCGAGCTTGAATTTCCAGATGTTCTCGGTTCCGGATTTATCCGACATGAAGTAAAGATGTTTGCCGTCCTCGGACCACATGGGCCAGAGATTCTTCGCGTGGTTTTCTAAAAGCGGGCGGTACGCGGGATTGCCTGAGTTGCCTGCCGGCGTCAGGAGCGTG
>CAXSIG010000575.1:3289-4047 GCA_964237255.1 uncultured Bryobacteraceae bacterium | reverse complement strand
ATCACGGGAACGCGCGGCCCATGGAACGGTTCGGGCGTATTGCTGGGCGAGGAAGAACGTCCGTTGCCGAAAAGTTCCGTGGCAACCAGAAACAACTGCGTGGGGTCAAGCGCGCGCCCCGGTCCAATCAGCCATTCATAGCCGTGATAATTCGCCATGTAATGCGAAGGCAGCAGCACCACATTGTCGCGGGCGGCATTTAGCTTTCCGTACGTGCCATACACAACCACAGCTTTCGGAAGGACCGCGCCGCTCTCAGTGGGAAAATCCCGGATCGTGAACTCAATAGGGCCGACGCTTTCCGGCCTCTGCGCGTGAAGCGACGCAAATCCGTTTAACGCTAACCAGGCAACGCATAGCCGAATCATTCCAGCAGCGTAACAGTTCGCCGCTCCCCCTGTGTCACGATGAGGCAGTGGAAAAACGACGGAGCCTGTTCGCGCTCGATTGGGTTGTCTTCTTCATGGCCGATGTCGAGACCGGCATCGGACCCTTCGTTTCCACTTACCTGAGCTCGGCGTTTAGCTGGAACCCTGCGCAGATCGGCATGATCATCGGGTCGCAGAGCTTCGCCGCTATCCTCGCGCAGACTCCCGCCGGTTGGGTTATCGATCACACGAAACGCAAGAAGTGGCTGCTCGCGATTGCCGCACTGATTATCTCCTGCGGCGCGATCCTGATCGCGAGCGTTCCCAGCGTGGCGTTACAGATCGCGAACGAAATCGGGATCGGCGTGGCTAGCGCGTTCGTGTCGCCTA
>CAXSIG010000575.1:0-3279 GCA_964237255.1 uncultured Bryobacteraceae bacterium | reverse complement strand
GGGATGGCTTAATTATATCGAGATAAATGCACTCCGCAATCTCACTTGGCTTGGTGGGCAGAGCGCTCTTTTCGCGACGTGTCGGACGGAATGCCGCGTTCAGCCACAGCGGCAACTTAACTACCGCACTGTTCGCAGGCGTTGTAGGAGCCTCGGCCGGCCAGCAGTGGATCTTCTACGTCAGTGCGGCACTGGGCGCCGTAGTCATTCTGTTCAGCCTGCTGATTCGCAACGAAGAAATCGACAATGATGCCGCAAGCGAGCGAACGAAAGACAACGATGCCGATTCGAAGCCCGTCTCCGACATCTTCAGTTCCACCAGGATGGGGCTCTTTGCTCTGCTTGTGGTGATTTTTCACTTCGCGAATGCCGCGATGCTCCCGCTAGCCGGGCAGGAGTTGGGCAAAGCGGTCCATGGTAAGTCGTCCGTGTACATGGCAGCTTGTATCGTGGTCGCTCAGCTGGTCATGGTGCCGACCGCGTACCTGTCGGCCGGAACACAGACGCCTGGGGACGAAAGCCGTTTCTGCTCTTCGCATTCACCATGCTGGCATTGCGCGGTGTCCTGTTTGCATCCGGACATGCGCCGACTTATATTGTCGCCGTTGAAATTTTGGATGGCCTGGGAACCGGGACCTCCGGCGTGATTAGTTTGGTAATTGTTTCCGATATGGCAAAAGGCACCGGCCGCTTCAACTTTATGCAAGGCATTATGCAGGCGTCCGTCGGGGCAGGCGCCTTCCTGGGAAACTCCGTGGCCGGATTAGTGGCCAAGGCGGCAGGTTTCCCCACCGCCTTTTTGATGCTGGCCACGGTCGCGGTTTGCGGAGGCCTGCTCTTTGCTGCCCGCATGCCGGAAACCAGGCAGAGTTAGTCCTCGGATCCCGAAGTCAGTCGCGGCGGCGCTGTCCTGCCCGCTTTCAGTTCCAACAGCATCCGGTCGATCTTGTCTTCTTTCACCAGATGATCCAACTGCTCCTCGCTATCGGAGCTGAGCAATCCGGCGCGCGCCTGGCTGATAGCGCTCGCGCGTTGAATCTTCTCCTCTACGCGTTTCAAGCTGCCGTTCGTCCCTACGGCATCCACCGCCTTGGCCAGCGTGCGTGCGCGCCGCTCTTCCGCGATCAACAGACTCACCTTGGCGCGAGCCTCCGTCAGCTTACCGTCCAATTTCCCCAGAGCGGATTTCAAGTTCTCCACCTGCGTCTGCTGGTCGGCTATCTGCTGCTGGTAACCGGGCGACATTTCTTCGTGGGCCAGCCGCTTCGCCAGAGCCGCACGGGCGAGATTTTCCTCGCCCTTCTCCAGCGCCAACTCCGCCTTACGCGTGTACTGTTCCGCCGCCGTCAGATTCTCCGTCTGCTTGCGCTGCAGAATGTGCAGATCGGCCAAGGTCATCGCTACCTGCGTTTTCACTTGCAATAGCTGGTTCTCCATATCCAGAACCAACTGCTTCATCATCGGGACAGGCTGTTCGGCGCGGTCGGCCAACTCGTTCAGGTTGGCCCGCACCAGTGTTGTAATTCGTTCAAGTAGTGCCATGGTGTGTTCTCTCCTAGTGCTCGGTTTTTGTGCCGATGGTCTTGACCTTGGAAAGCAGTTCGGACATCTGCATTCCGGAAAGCGCCTCAAACAACGCCGGAACTTGCGCGGCAATCTGCGTGATGTCGCCGGTGATCTTGTGCATCCCTGTAGTAGCTGAATCGCCCGTCGATACCACGGTGATCTTGTCGACATTGGCTAGCGGTCCAGCCAAAGCGCGAACGATTTCAGGAAGACTGGTGATCAACTTGTCGACTACCGCGGCTTGGTTGTACTCCTGATACGCCTCTGCCTTTACGTTCATCGCGCGCGCTTCGGCATCGCCCCTCTTGAACGTGATCTCCGCCTCCGCTTCACCCTGCATGCGCGTCGATTGCGCTAAACCTTCGGCCACGGAAATCGACCGCTGCCGTTCCGCCGCAGCCAACGTTTCAATCCGCCGCCGTTCGATCTCAGCCGTCTTCAGCACCGTGGCTGTCAACTCACGCTCGCGACGTAGAATCTCCGCATCGGCCACCTTCACCTCCGCTTCTTTCTCCACCTGCCGCACCTTCACCGCTTCCGCCGTCACCTGCTGCTGCATGATGTTGGCCTGGATCTCATAGGCCTTATCGGCCTGCGCTTTCTGCCGGTTCACAGACTCCAGGTACCCAGCCCGCTTGATCTCCAGATCGCGTTGCGATTCCGCTTGCTTCGCCATCGATAACGTTTCGGCCAACACGCGCTCCTGGTCCGCCTGCGCTTTCGCCACTGAAGATGCCCGCGAAGCTTCTGCGCGCTTGATCGCCGTATCGCGCTCCGCTTCAGCGGCTGCCACATCCGCATCGCGTTTGATGCGCGCAATATCGGGGCGGCCCATGTTCGTGATGTATTCGTTCTTGTCGCGAACTTCTTTGATGGTGAAGCTGATTACTTCAAGCCCCATCTTGTTCATGTCGTCCGCGCAGGTGGAGCGCATGCGGTCGCCCACCATCTCCGGCTCTTTCACGATCTGTTCGACAGTAAGCTGCCCGATAATTCCGCGCAAATGACCCTCCATCACCAGCCGGATCAGCGCCTCGCGGTCCTTGACCGGATACGTCAGGAACTGCTCCGCCGCGGTGGTAATGCTCTCGGGATCGCTCTTGACTTTAATCTGGGCAACCGCTTCAACCGACACAGCAACGCCCTGTTTCGTATACAGGTCCTGCTGCGGCGCGACGTCGAAGCTCATCAGCTCCAGCGACAAACTTTTCACGGTTTGAATCACAGGCAGGATCACAATCCCTCGCCCCTTGATTACTTTGGTCCCGCCGTGCCCGTAAACCACCAGCGCCTCATGCGGACCCGCTTTCCGGTACAGCCGCGCAATCGCGCCCATGATAAACAACAGGCTTAACGCGACCAATACTCCCAACAAAATTGCACTATTCATACAAGCCTCCTTAGCGGCTTAACTCATCCCACTGCTTCACATACGCGATGCCTCGTTCGAATCGCGTTACCACCACTTCCGTATCCCGTTCAATCGGCTGCTCCGTATCGCTGCGGACGGGAATACCGCGGCGCGTGCCCTGAAGCGAGAAAATCATTTCACCGGTCCCGCCTTCCCGGATCGGACTCGACACCCGGCCCAGGATGCCGATCATCCGGTAATCGTCTGCGGACAGCGGTTGTTCATCCTCCAGGACTTTGCCCAAGATGCGAAGAACCACCCAGCTACCCACCGACCCGGCGACCAGTGCCACACCGAGCGCA
>CAXSIG010000574.1:0-4050 GCA_964237255.1 uncultured Bryobacteraceae bacterium | reverse complement strand
GGCAGCTTGAAAGAGACCCAGTTCTTTTCAATCAGCCAAGGCCTTGCGGGAGCAGTCTCCGTTTCCAAAGGGCGGAGAACGAAACGTTGCTGCCCGGTGTACCGCACTTGCCGGGCCGCCTTCCCAACCGATTCGTCCGCCAGCCATTCCTGGAACAAGCGCTGTAACGGGGCAACGCTGGCGGCCGTTTCACCGCAGACAACATAGACCCACGAGTTTAAAGAGCAGTCGTGCGCGTGAGTCGGGCGGTCCAGGAGTTGGTAGACCCTGGGCCGGTGAGCCCCCAGCCGCGGCGTCAGATTCCCGAGGACAAAAATGACCGCGGGTTCTTCCTCGAACCACACGCCTTGCCCATCTTCAACCGCAATGCATTGCGCATTCACGGACTCTTGAAGCCCCGCGGCGATCGCCATCTGCCGCAACAGGTCCACAAATGTGTCGGCATCAGCCGCGTTGTGGTGAAGCACAACATGCAGCCCGCGGGCGGAAGTCAGGAACCGAGCACGCCAATCTACGTCTGTGGGCAGAGATTGCAATAGCCACTCCGGACCCAACTCGTCGCCATGCACCCGGTTCCCACCGGGAAGCGGGGCACACGCCCAGTAACGCTCGCGGGCAAAAGGGTGCGCGGGTAATGAAAGCCGCTTTAGCCGAGCTTCAGCCGGGTACAACCGCGACCAGTCCATATGCGCGCCGCCAACCCAGGCGCGTAACGCCTCCCGGTTCGCACAGGTCGCGTTGAACACTGGCTGCTCCTCTTTCTTCACAGTTGCCTGCATCCACCCAGACGCGCGGCCGTCCAGAAAATCGGCGAGCTGTTGCATCAAGTCGTCGCGTGACCCTACCACAAAGCCGACGCGCTCGGTCATCGCATCGCGGCCAACCTGGAGCGTATAGACGATATCCTCTATCGACTCCTCGGGCTGCGCAGCCATATGATCGCGCAAGCGCTGCGCGACTTCGCGCAAGCGGCCTTTTTCCTTGGCGGAAAGCACGGCCAGGAATGGTCCTTTCAACGGTGGACGGCCCATGCCGCCGTAAACTGGATATTCTTCCACCACGACGTGCGCGTTGGTTCCGCTGAACCCAAATGAGTTCACCGCCGCACGACGTGGCGTCGTCCCCTGCGATATCCAGGGCTGCGGCCTATCGTTTACGTAGAATGGCGAGCCATCGAGGGCCAGATGCTCATTCAACTGCTCGAAATGAATGTTCGGCGGAATCGTGCGCTCCCTCAACGCGAGCAAAGCCTTTATCATCCCGGCCACGCCCGCAGCCATGAGCAGGTGCCCTATGTTGCTCTTAATCGATCCCAGCGCGCAATACCCCACACTATCGGTGGAGGAGGAAAAGGCTTTACACAGGCCTTCCACTTCAATCGGATCCCCCAGTTTGGTGCCGGTCCCATGAGCTTCCACCAACTGAATGGTTGCGGGATCGATTTCATAACGTTGATAAATATCTCGAAGCAGACTGGCTTGAGAGTCGCCATTTGGCGCGGTAATCCCGTTGGTCTTACCATCCTGATTCACGCCCCAACCGCGCAACACACCGAGAATCCGGTCGCCATCGCGCTCGGCATCGGCAAGCCGTTTCAGCAAAATCACGCCGACGCCCTCGCCGGGAACGAAACCATTCGCCCGTTGATCGAAGGTGAAGCAACGGCCGTCGGGCGACAACATTCGAGCCTGGCTCGTCATGATGTGCATAGCGGGGCCCGCCAACACACAAACCCCCCCGGCCAATGCAGTATCGCAAGCGCCGGTCACCAAATTGTCGCAGGCAACCGCAATCGCCACCAGTGACGCCGAGCATGCCGTGTCGATCGTCAGGCTCGGTCCCCGCAGATTCAGGTAATACGAGACGCGCGCCGGCAAAATGGAGATCGACCCTCCGATGAAACGCTGGGCGTCGAGCCCGTCCGCCTCCAGATGCTGGTTGTAATCGCTTGTTCCACACCCTGCAAAAACGCCACACCGCGTGCCGGACAAGCTCGACGGAGCATAGCCGGCGTCTTCGATACAACCCCAGCAGGCTTCGAGAAATACGCGTGGCTGTGGGTCCATCGCCGCCGCTTCGCTCGGAGAAATGGAGAAAAACAAGGGGTCGAATTTGTCAGCGTCTTCCAGCACTCCCATCCAGCGGCTATATGTCTTTCCGGGAACCTGCGGAGTGGGATCGAAATAGGCGTCGACCGGCCACCGGTCAGATGGTACTTCTGAAATGCAGTCTTGCCCTTCCAGTAGATTGCGCCAACACGAATCGACGTTGTTGGCTTTCGGAAACCGGCCTGACATCCCAATGACTGCAATAGCGGGCCCGCGGGAATTTTTGGCCTCGGAGACTGGCGCGGCCTGTTCGGCGAAGGTCGGCTCGGATGCATCCACCAGGGCCCGGCGGACCAAGCTCTCTCTAGAAAGAAAATCTCCCATCGCCCGGACCGTGGGATGCGCGTAGATCCTAGAAACCGCGATTGGGAGACCAAATCGCTCCTTGAGTTTGCGCGCCCAGGTCACGCCGATTACGGAATCTAGTCCCATCTCGAGGAAGGGCCGATCCATATCGACGTCGCCAACATCGACATGGAGTTCGTGCGCCAGGGTCTCGCACAAAATGCTATGCAACTTAGATGAAACCGCATCGGAATGAGTTGTGACACTCGCTTCGCAGACCACGGCCTGCTCCGATACAGATGGCTCGACAAACGAGGACTCTATGATCGCCGCGACGTCGTCCTGTCCGACAAAGGAAGCTTCATGCATCGCAAGCTCCTGAGCAATCGTTTCCGCAAGCCTGTCTCGCAGTGATGCGCACCGCACGGCTTTCTCCTCGATCAAAACCTTGCGAGACTTCGTTGCCCATTGACGCGCAACCTGTAAGGCATACGTCTCCACCTCGCCAGAGGCAAGCACCGGCCAGGGAATGCCGCGCCCGCGCAGGTCCGCGCCGCTGTAGGCCTGTCCGGCCAGCAGGATTTCGCCCGCCAAATCAAACCCGAACCGCGCGGGAAATACCAAAGTGGAGCCAGCTCCGGGCGTGAAGCCGTAACGCATATACGGGGCTTCGTACAGGCACTCCTCGGCCATAATAGACAAATCGCAGAACAACCCCGTTGACCACCCCGCGCCGATCGCGTGCCCCTGCATCGCCGCAATTACCGGAAGCTCACACTCCAGAGGCAGGCTGAACACCTTGAGGTCGGTGAACTTGGTTTGGCCTCGCTGAATTGACAGCAGGCCTTCCTTCGTGCCGCCGCTGCAAAAATAGCGGCCGAAGCCCGTGAGCACTACTACCTTATAGGAGCCACTGGCGCGAATATGATCAAACGCTTCGCATACTCCCTCCAGGAAAGCCGGCGAGAACGAATTTTTACTAGCGCGATCGCATAGCGTTACCCGGATGATGCCATCGTCGTCTGCCTCCGCGGTCACGACCTCCGTTTTCAACGAAACGCGCCTGCCGCGGTAAGGCGAAGAGTTGTAGCAGCCCTTTTCCGGCAGGCTCCCCGCCCAGGAACTCTCCTGGACAAGCCCTGACGCAGCCTGTTGGCGAAGTTGTGCTTTCAACAGAGAAAGCGAAAGGCGCGGCTTGACCGTGAGTTGGCGGCCCAGCACTCGCGCGGCCTTCTCGGTGCACACTATAAGGTCGGCTGCTTCGATCAGTCGCTTTCCTGCCCGCTCTGCCTCATGCTTCACGGCGCCGACCAGGATGAGCGGACTCGCTTTCAAAACCTCTGCGAGACGTTTTGAGGCATCCCCATCGACATCAGGAAAACTTCCCAGGTCCGCGAACACGGCCACCTTCGCGTCAGGGTCATTCCCGAGCGAAGCCATTCCGGCCTCAAGCTCCGCCAGGAGCCGCGTGACATTCGGCTTCGAACGGCCCATCGTAACTACCCATAGCCCATCGCCTTCGTTGGCAAAGTTCAGGCAGGGACCGTCGGCCTGCGGTAACTCCGGAACATAGCTCGCGGTGCCGAAGCCCCGCCGCGCCACCTGCACAGGATCTTCGAGTATGACTTTCGCGGGACGCGCAGGCACCGATTGAAAC
>CAXSIG010000573.1:3101-4051 GCA_964237255.1 uncultured Bryobacteraceae bacterium | reverse complement strand
ATTATCCGCGTAGAGCGGGAAACCTTCATCCGGAAAAACGAAGCCAAGTTTCTTCGAAGCGGAAATTGCCTGCTGTGCCGTGGTGGACCATATCTGCGCGGCGAGGACGTCGCCAGAGACGAGCTGGTCGCGAACTTCGGCATTGAGATAAGCGCGGATTGTGCGCTTTTGGGCGACGGCTTCGGCTTTTGCGCGAGCCAGTTCCGTAGGGCTGACAGCGTCAAATGGCAGACCAATTTTTAAAAGACACGCACCGAGGACGTCTTCGGGATCGTCCAGCATCGTGACGCGATTGTGCCACTTTGTGCTCCAGAGGTCGGACCAGTGCGCGGGGGTGGGTCCAGCTTCGCGATTGTATGCGATTCCTGTGCCGCTCCACATATAGGGAATGGAGTAGATAAGACCGGGATCCCAGGAGTTTCCCTGGAAGAATTGTGCAAGATTGTGCAAATTTCCGAGTTTGTTGTGCACAAGAGGGGCGAGCAGACTGTGATGTGCCATTGGCTGGATTCGGTTGTGTGTGGGAAACACAATGTCCCACCCGGAATTGCCGGTCATCACTTTCGCTAGCATCTCCTCGTTACTTTCGTAGACGGAATAACGAACCCGAACGCCGAATTCGCGTTCGAAATCGGGAACGGTCCGCTGGGCGATGTAGTTGGACCAGTTGAAGATGTTCAGGCGCGGGCGACGATCTATGGAGCAGGACGTAGCGGTGGCGCCCAAAGCGCCGAAGAGGAAATACCGACGATTCATTTGGCTCGCACCTTTTCCGACAAGAGAATCAACGTTCCAAACAAGACCACGGTGACCGACGATACTGCGTTCAGCACCGGATTGACGCCGCGCCGCGCCATGGCATAGATGACCATCGGGAGCGTTTCGGAATCGACCCCGGCGACCATGCTGGTGATCACATAGTCGTCGAACGAAACGACTAGCGAGAGTAG
>CAXSIG010000573.1:0-3091 GCA_964237255.1 uncultured Bryobacteraceae bacterium | reverse complement strand
CCCCCATGGCGGGAGCTAATAAGGGAAGCGTTACGCGCCGGAAGGCGTCCCACTCATTGCCGCCGAGATCGAGCGCGGCCTCTTCGAGAGAGCGGTCCATGCCACGCAACCTCGCCGACACCACGACCGTAACATACGCGACGGAAAAAGCGACGTGCGCGATGACGACGGTGACGAGTCCAAGCCGGAAGGGGAGCCAGCGGAACAACCACTGGAAGAGGGCCAGGAGAGAGATGCCGGTGACGATTTCCGGTGTGATTAGAGTGAGATACAGAGATCCTTCGAGAGCGGGGGCTTTGCGTTTCCACATGCCGTAGGCGGCGGCGGTACCGATAGTGGTGGCAATTGCAGCACTTGTGACTGCCACAACGATGCTGTGTCCCGTGGCCTCCGCAAGGGCGGGATCGTGGAACATGGCGGAGTACCAGTGGAGCGAAAAACCTTGCCAGACGGAAAAGCGGGATTCGTTGAAGCTGAAGGCGATAAGGATGAGTAAGGGGACGTGGAGAAACGCGTAGAGTAGCGCGGCGTAGAGGCCGAGGGGGGAGGGTAGCTTGGAGCGGTTCACCTAGTCTCTATTCGTGGATTCGAGGAGACCTTCCAGTTCGGGCAGGGCAAGTTTGTCCTTGGCGCGACCGGCGGCCTTTTTTGCCTTAATGAGACCGGGGAGGGTGAGCGTATGGATGGTACGTCCGAAAGCCTCGGCCTGTGTAGCATTGAGCAAAACATCGGGATATGTGCCCAGACCTGAAACTTCGGCCAGAAGATCGATCTCGCCAATGTCCGTCGATAAGGTCATGACTGTCGAGTTACCCAAAGCTGCTTCATCCCAAATAAACGGAAGATTTGTCGGGAAACCCTTGGGACGCGGATGGAAAGGCTTTAGTGCTTTAACCAGACGACGAACATTTTCCCGGTTGCGGGCATAGCAAAGATCTAAGTCGTAGGTGACGAGAGAACTGCCGTGGATGGTTGCGGAAACACCGCCTATAACAATGAACTGAACTTCCGCGTCGCACACCGCCTGCACAGCCCGATCTAATTGCACTAGAACTTCCTAGTTACAATTCCACGTATCGATTCGAGCTGAGTGACAGCAGATTGAAGTTTTCTCACTCGCTCGCTGGGGGTCAATCTGAGTTGCTCGATCACTGAATTGAGATCGGTACCAAACTCTTGCGCCGCTTCGATCTTGCTGCCTGGCGCTGGATTTCGAATACGGTCTTCTGCCCGCGCCAGTTGATCCGGCGTGAGCGCTTCGAGTATCTCCATAAGCCGATTTTAGCGCTCCCGAGTGCGGCGCAGCTTCAGATTCGGCGATTCGCCCGATGGTAAGTACGGGTTTAGCTCCCTGTCAGTGATTGGTGGGCGGAGGCGGAAACTTCGCAATCGGCTTACCGTTGGACAGGAACCGGCGGAGTTCGCGGTTTCGAAAAAGCGCGTAACCGTCATGTGTTTTCAGATGTAACGAGTCGCCCTCGATCACAATAGGGTCCACATTGAATTCCAGAGGGTGGGTCTGAACGGAATGAGTTGCTCTATTCCAGCGAACAAGGCCGCCCGGCGATCGGGATATATCCTCTCCGAATCGATCAAGAGCGATCCAGACTTCGGTCCGTTCCACGAGAAGAGCACTAATTTCATGTCGCGCCACTTCGCGTGGAGAGACAAGGGTGTATTTACGAGTCGACGTGTCGAAATAGCCAAATGCGCCGACTCCCCTCGTTCCTTCGCCATCGTAATAGGCATTGCCGATCCAGATTTTGCCGGCCTCCATCTGATACGGTCCGATGGCCTCTTCTCGCTCATAACGGCCCAGCGTGAACGGATTCATCCCCGGATCTTCGGGCCGAAGCCGGCGGTATTCTTCAGGAGTGCTCTGCGGTAGCGGATAGAATCTGGTTCGGTTATCACCAAGCCTTTCGATGATCCCGTGAGAGCGCATCCCGAAACTGTCTACCTTGTGTTCAAGCTGAAAGCGTCCGCCGGGGCCGAACGCGGCTGGATCGATGGCGAGAAATAGCAGGAGTGTCAAAAGGTGCATACGCTTCCACGCTCCTAAAATGATATTTCAGGAAGACGCTTCACTGGGCCTTGGGCTTGATCGCGACTAGCGACAATCTCTCGAAAGCAGCCCTCCGTTAGAGCACGGTCTAAAGGTCGTACTCCGAAGTGCCGATGTTCAGGCAGATGCTTTCTTTCAAAAACGCAATGGACCGGATGGACCGCCAGGAGCAGCGCTTCGATACAGCGGTCGACCATTATCTGGGTGCAATCCTGGCGATTCAGGAGCATGCCGTCGAAATCAATCCCGAACTCACTCGCGACCATCAACTGGTTCTCCGGCAACTTCACCGGGACGCTTTTAGCAATCGCGATTCGATTGAGGCATTGAATTCCAGCCACGCAGAATTGGTGAGAGCGTTGGACGACTACCGCGCGAAAGCACAAACCTGTCTGGGCCAGCGGGAAGACGATTTGCGATCGATGATCGGCGATCTGGCACTGGCCGCTGAGACGATGAATTCTCACAATTCCGTTCATTCAACACGCCTGAACGAGTTTGCGGAGAAGTTGCAAATTACGGCTCGTGCAACGAACCTAAGCCAGATGAAACGCGACCTTACCCATCATGTGTCGGATTTGCGGTCCGCGACCCAATCGATTTGGCTCGATAACAGCACCACGACATCGTTGGTTCAGGGCAAGTTAGCGGAATTTCAAGAGCGTCTCGAAATGGCGGAGAAGAAAGCGTCCACCGATTCATTGACGGGCCTACTCAATCGAGGGGAAGGGGAAAATCGCCTACGCTGCCACCTTGCGGCGGGCCGGACTATCAGCGTACTTCTCATCGACCTGAATGACTTTAAGAAAATCAACGACCGATGGGGACATCTCTGCGGCGATCAGGTGTTGAAGGTTTTCAGCCGGAACCTGGAGCGGTATGTGCGCCCATCCGACACGGTTTGCCGTTGGGGCGGCGACGAGTTTCTGGTCTTCTCGCCGAGCGACGACCTGATTGAACAGAAGCGCGCCCAAGATCTTCGGGACAGGCTTCGTTCCCAATATAAAATCGTGGCGTTGGGGAAAA
>CAXSIG010000572.1:0-4055 GCA_964237255.1 uncultured Bryobacteraceae bacterium | reverse complement strand
TGGTGGACCTGCCTGTCGATAGCGGCGGCGGTTGTCATCGGATCTTTGAAGATCGCTTCCCACTTGGAGAACGGCAGGTTGCTGCTAATCAACACGCTGCCCCGCTCGTAACGTTCGGCCAGAAGGGTGAACAGCACCTCCATTTCTTCGCGGCTCTGTTGCACGTAGCCGAGATCGTCTATGACCAGGCCTTCGAAGCTTGCCAGTTTCTTGATCGCGCGGCTGAGCTTGAGATCGCGCTTGGCAATCAGCAGATCCTGCACCAGCAGATTGCATGTTGTGAAGTGGATGCGGCGGCCTTTACGGATCAGTTCCTGACCGAGCGCGACCAGAAGATGGGTCTTGCCGCTGCCTGGATTTCCGAACGTCAGGATATTCTCCTTACGGTCCAGAAAATCGCCTTCCATCAGCGTCCGCATGTGCCGGCTCACTTTCGCGGGCAGGCGCTTGAAGTCGAAGTTTTCCGTCGTCTTCTCAAGCGGAAGTTTGGATTCACGCAGGAACCGCATGGTTCGGTTTTCCCGGCGTTCCTGGCATTCGCGATCCACGAGTTCAAGCAGGTATCGCTCATAACTGAGTGTTTCGCGCTCCGCCCGCCGCGCTACTTCCTCAAAGCACTCCCGCACCGCCGGCAGCCGCAGCTCGCGCAGACCGTCGGTTAGATCCACCTTTATGGTTCGAGTCTCGGTCACTGCACCACCTCCGTCGCCGCATGGAATAACTCGTCGAAGCTGGCCAGTGAGACTTCCGCTACATTCACGTCCGTGGCCGACGGCAGATTCTCAACGCTGTGGAGCATGCCTGCGACTCCGCCGGCAGTCACCTCTTCGGTGCGCTCCAGCATAATGCGGAGAGCCCCATCCACCCGCGATTCGCCTTCCGTAGCGGCCAGGTACAGAATCGCTAAATACTGCCGGTTTCCACTGCTCGGAGCCGACTGCCGGAGTGCGTCATAAGCCATCCGGAACCTACTTGTTGGGAAGAGATCCTCCTTGTACCGGTAGTTCTCGAACGCTCCCGGCTTCCGCACCAGCCAATCGATGATGTGCCGGTAATCCACCCGGTGTTTGCCACGCCCGCGCAGCCGCGGCAACTCGTCCACTTTCCGGTTGGCGTACCAGATCGCCACGGTTTCGGCGGTGACCCTAACCTCGACACGCTCTCCGATCAGCCGGCTGCTTACCGAGTAGTTGTTGTTTCCGACTGAGATCAGACTGCCGGAATCAACCCGCACCGTCGATCGCTTCACGCTATCGAGCCGCCCTTCCGGCAAAGCCCGAAGCGCTTTCATCTCCTCAATCAAACGCGGACGCCTTCCCGCGTTCAACTGATCCTGAACCCTCTTCAGAAAGAACCCGTACTGTTCCTCGCTCGCGAAGTCGCGGCTGCCGCGAAGCAGCAGCGCCTGTTCGATTGCGCGCTTGAATCGGTAATGGCGTTGTTCGATGTCGCCATTCTCATTCGCTCTCCCGGCCTGAATCTTCTGCCCATTCATTCCGTAGTGCTTCAACAGCGCGTCGTACCGCCTTGTAAACTCATCCTGATCGCTGAGGTTATTCACCGCCGCCGTGAGCCGGTCCGTCCGATGCTCGCGTGGGGTACCGCCCAGTTCCCACAAAGCGTTCTGCACTCCTTCGCTCAGCGCTTCGAAGCTTTCGGAATGGCAGATCGTGAATGCCTCCCAGTTGGAGTACGTCAGAACGAAGTGATAGGTCAGATGCGGAAAACTCTGCCGGTTGATTGTCACGCCCAGACTGGTCATATACGTGAAATCCGATTGGCATAACCGGCCAGGCTCGTGGACCTGCGCGAAGAATACCTCTCGGGCGGGACCTTCCGTCGCACGCCATTCTTTGAACTTGCGTTGCAGCGTTCGTAGTTGCCCATCGTTGAACTTGCCCGGGTACCGGCGTTGAATCTCTTCAAACAATGTCTTCGCCTCCAGGCCCGGGTTGAACTCCTTTTCCGCCTTTACCTCATCCCAGACTTCGGCAAATGGGTCAGGCCTCGTCCGCCATTCCCGATTCCGCCTGCGTTTGGCAACTAATTTTGGCCCTTTTCGGCAGTTTAATTTGGCCCACCCTCAAGGCTGCGGTTTAGGTCAGGCCGTTAGGCCTGGACCGGAAAGTTAAATAGGAACAGGAGTCGAAGCTGTGGGACTGTGAAAAGCCGCCGCTGTTGCGGGTTTTCACAGGGCGGTGGAAAGGGTGGGAAGCCCGCTTTTGGCTTTCCAGGCTTTCCACGGGCCGGCAGTTCCACAGCTATTCCTGTTCCGGCAGTTTTTCTCCTTTCTTTCGTTTGTTGATCGTCCTGCGAAAGCGATACGATTCTGTGCCAGTCTCCAGAATGTGCGCACGGTCCGTGATCCGGTCCAGCAGCGCTTTACAAAGCCGGGCATTCGGAATCACCTGCGTCCACTCCGAAAACGGCAGGTTCGTTGTCACGATCACCGCTGTCCGTTCGGCGCGCTCTGCGATTATCTGAAACAGGAACTCCGCCCCGACTTCAGCTAGTGGCACATAGCCCACCTCATCAATGGCGATCAGGTCATAGCGGCTCCATCGCGCCATCACGCGCCGCAGTTGCAACTGATGTTTGGCTTCCACCAGTTCGTTGACCAGAGCCGCGGCAGTCGTAAAGCGAACCCGCCGCTTCTGCCGGCAGGCAGCTACGCACAGGCCGGTAAGAAGATGCGTCTTCCCTGTTCCACAATCACCTATTAGAACCACGGGTTCTGCACGCTCGATATATCCTCCGTCGGCGAGCTCGCGCATCTTCGCCGCGGTCACCATCGGAGCTTGCGTGTAGTCGAACTCTTCCAGCGTCTTGACTCGCGGCAGGTGCGCTTCTTTGATTCGCCGGTCAATCGTATTCCGTTCCCGCTCTTCGGTTTCGGCATTCAGCAGAACTTCGAGATAACCCGTGTGAGTTTGTTTCTCCCGTACCGCCTGTTCCGCCAAGGTGCCGAACTGGGAAGCAATCGTTGGCATCCGCAATGTCTTGCAGTGCTGCTTGATGGTGGCGTCCTGCAGCTGAACCAGTTGGCTGCTCATTGCTGACCTCCCGCCGTCAGCAACCGGTCGTATTCATTCATCACCGGCAACGGCCGTTGGTAACGTTCCAGTGATCCGATATCGATCGGATCACAAGGCCGGCGATTCAGGTCCCGCGTATAAAAGAGATGCTGCACCGCAGCTGCATCCGTGCAGCCCGTTGCCAAAGCTGTTTCGATAGCCTCCTGCAGCCGGACACGGCCGTTCTGTTTTCCCAACTTGAGAAGATCGATCATCTGCCTGGTGCCGGTCTGCTTGCCGTGCCGCTCCATCAGCGACTGCCAGATCACATCGAAACTGTCGGGCCATAAGCCTGCCTTGCGTTGCTGCTCTAAAGGTCGGGACCCAGCGAGTGCGCCAGGCTTGCGAGACAACACGTCCAGGTAATGCTCCAGATCGAGGACCTGCTGTTGCCTTCCATAGCAGCGCTCATGCCTGGCTACACATCGGCCATCGTGCCAAAGCTCGACTGTGCTGGCGTAGATCTTTGCCTGCACCAGAGTCCCGGCTTTGAGCGGTGCCGAATAGGCGTTGGTGAGGACCTTGGCGCACCCTAAACTGTTCACCGCCGGAAAGGTGGTCTGAGCGAGATCCATTCCTTCAGATGCAAGCGGCAACAGATGTTCCCGTTCCACAATCAGCGCAGCGCCTACACTCTGGTCGCGGCCCGTGATCGTTCGATGCTCATCTTCGTGGCATCCGGCCAGCAGCTGCCGATTCAATGCGGCAATGTCCTCGGCCTTCGGTACCGGCACCCAGTGGTTCCTCCGAAAGTAGCCGACCTCTCCTTCAATCCCACCCTTCTCATGCGCTTCAGCTGGTGTGCAGAACTCGCTCTCGAACCGCCAGTGCGATCGAAACGCTATGAACCGCGCCGTCTGTTCGCGTTGGTGTCCACGCAGGATCTTCTTCACTGCCGACGTCAGGTTGTCGTAACGCAGTTTGCGAAACACCCCGCCGAGGAATGCGAACGCGTGTTCATGCGCTTCAAGGAACGCCTGC
>CAXSIG010000571.1:0-4057 GCA_964237255.1 uncultured Bryobacteraceae bacterium | reverse complement strand
TCCCGAATCCGCATCCGGAAAATTTCAGCGAGGCTTCGGGATTGCTAAGTACGTTAATATTTTGGAACGTGTAGATCTGTGAGTTGATCGGGGTTGCCCTGGCCGTTGACGTGGAGATGGGACAGCTTGCCGTATTCGGGGAAGCTGGCGGAACGCCGGGCCTCGAAGCTTTCCAAGACTTGGGCAAGCTGGATGGGTGTTGGCGATTCAAACAGCGCCTGTAGCGGAATCTCGATTCCGAGGTTCCGGATGCGGGAAACCAACCGCGTCGCAAGCAGCGAGTGGCCGCCCAGGTCGCGAAAAAAATGTGCATCCGCGCTCACCGCTTCAATACCGAGAACCTGCCGGTATAAGTCGACCGCGGCCGTTTCCCAAGCTGTTTTCGGATCGACAAAGGGCCGTGCTTTCTCCAGCCCGGAATGTCCCGGCTCCGGAAGTGCGACACGATTCACCTTGCCACTGATAGTCTTGGGGATCTCCTCCAAAAAAGTAAAGCTCGAAGGGATCATGTGCGAAGGCAGGTGGGCTTCGAGATGTGAGATCAGCTCCCGATCGTCTACCTTGTCTTGATTGTTCAGCGCCACATACGCGGCGAGCTCATAACCAGCCAGCGCCTTGATTGCGATCACCGCCGTTTCGCGAACTTCATCATGTTGCCGCAGCACGTCCTCAATCTCGCCGGGCTCCACACGGAAGCCGCGAATCTTGATCTGGCGGTCCAGACGCCCTAAATATTCGATCTGGCCATCGGGTAGATAACGGGCAGCGTCGCCCGTGCGGTAGGCGCGTTCCCCCGGTTCAAAGGGATGAGAGACAAACTTTGCGCTTGTCAACTCGGGCTGGTTCAGGTACTCGCGCGCAAGCCCCGCACCCGCGATGACCAACTCGCCCTGAACCCCGATTGGGACGGGATAATTAACGTGGTCGAGAACCCAGGCCTGCACACCGCTGATCGGACGGCCTATGGACGACCGGCCAGGCCACAACGGATCGCGAGCGGGATCGTACCACGTCGCGTCCCAGACTTCCGATGCGCCGTACAAGTTGTAAAGCGTGGAATGCGGCATCACTGCGGCAAAGCGCTTGGCGAGTTCGGAAGAAAGCGCTTCGCCCGAGCTCACCAAAAACGTAGATCTGCCAGCCGCGAACGTAACTCCGTCTCCGATTCGAGACGCAGTACCATTTCCCGCAGTAATGAAGGTACGAGCCACAGACGGGTCACTCCGTGCACGGCCAACAGATTGAGCAACTCTTCCGGATCTCGGCTGACGTTCTCCGGGACAACAACGATGGGTGTTCCCTGAAGCAACGGGCCGAGAATTTCCCAAATGGATTCGACAAAGGTCAGCGATGTCTTCAGGCAAGCGACCTCGCGTTCCGCAAACGGATACTCGCGCCACATCCACCATAGGCGATTGAGGATGTGCCCGTGCTCCACCGCCACACCCTTCGGCTTCCCGGTCGATCCCGAAGTGTAGATGGCGTAGGCCAAACCGTCCTGCCACGCAGGCTCGAACGGTGTCGTTTCAAAACCGGGTTTGCCGAGGATTCCACAGAGGCCCGCATCGCGCGCGATGTATTCGCGCCGCTCCGCGGGATGAGCGGGATCCATCGGCACGAAAGCAGATCCCGCGTCTAAGACTGCAAACATCGCTACTACCGCTTCAATCGAGCGCTCGAGACAGATCCCGATCAAGCGATTTTTTTCGAGTGTCTTCGCAAGCTTCGCCACGCGCTCCGCAAGTTCTCGATACGTCACCCGCGTCTCACCCGCGATCAGTGCAACGCCGTCCGGATCAAGCGCGACGCGTCCGCGAAACAGGTCCACCACAGTGCCGTCTCCATACGGCACGGCTGCCGTCGCGTTCCACTCGACAATAGCGCGATGAGACTCTTCTCCGGAAAGCAGTTGTAGGTCTTGAACTGTCCGAGTTGGATCGCGCACGATGCTCTCAAGCAAGTTGCGGTAATGGCTGGCCATGCGCTCGATGGTCAAGGCATCGAATAGATCGGTGCTGTATTCAACCGCGCCGCCTAAGCCGTCCGGCGTTTCCCAAAGATTGAATGCGAGGTCGAAGGTGGCGGTCCGTTTTTCCACCTGCGGTCCGCTTTGGTCGTCAGAATCGGACGCCTGCTCTACGTTGGGCGCGTTGAAAAGCTGGAAGATGACCTGGAAGAGAGGGTTCCGGCCGAGATCGCGCTCGGGCTGCAGCACTTCCACCAATGTTTCGAACGGCATATCCTGGTGCGCATAGGCTCCCAGAGCGGTCTCCTTAACGCGCGCGAGGGCATCGCGAAAAGACGGGTTCCCGCCCAGGCTGGTACGCAATACCAAGGTGTTCACGAAAAATCCGATGATTTCTTCCACCTCGGCGCGGTTTCGGTTGGCGATGTACGTCCCCACGGCGAAATCCTCCTGGCCCGAATAGCGGCTCAGCAGGATCTTGAAAGCCGCAAGCAGCGTCATAAAAAGTGTGGCGCCTTCGCGCTCGCCTATGGTCTTTAGCGACTCAATCAGCTTTTTCGGGATAAAGATTGGCTTGCCCGCGCCGCGAAAGGTCTGCACCGGCAGCCGAGCGCGGTCGTACGGAAGGGTCAGGGGCGGAAGGCTGTCGAGTTTCCGCCGCCAATAGCTCAACTCCTCTTCGAGCACTTCGCCCTGAAAACGATCCCGCTGCCACATCGCAAAATCGGCGTACTGAAAAGCGGGCGGGGGCAGGGGCGATGGCAGACCCGCCCGGAAGGCCTCGTGAATGGCCACGAACTCTCGCCAGAAAACTCCCATGGACCACCCGTCACAGATGATATGGTGCATCACCAGGATCATCATCAGGCCATCAAGCCGTCTGATCAGCGTGACTCGCATGAGGGGTCCGCGCGCCAGGTCGAACGGCTGCGCCAATTGCGCGTTTCCAAGGCGAAACACTTCTGAGTTCTGGTCGGATAAAGAGAGATGACGGAGATCCAGCCGCTCCGCGCGAACTTTCGCAGGCGGCAGGATCACTTGCATGGGCTCGCCATCGACCGGCTCAAAAATCGTGCGAAGCGATTCGTGGCGGCGGACGACTTCGGTGAGCGCGCGTTCGAAGGAATCCTCGTCTGCCTGCAACGCCTCCGGCAGCGGCACCATAAAATCCACGTTATAAAACGAGCTACCAGGGGCCAACTGGTCCAGAAACCAGAGGCGGCGCTGGGAAAAAGACACGGGGCGCAACTTGCGGCCGCCACGATTCGAGCGTTGGACTCGCCTCTCTTCGAGCAACCCGCTTAGCAAACTACGCTTCTCCGCAGGCGATAAGCGGCCTGTAGCAGACCCCGCAGCGATCATGCCCCGTTGCCTTCGGCAAGCAGTTTGGCAAGCATGGCTTCCACTTCAGCATCCGAAAGGGCGTCAACGTCGATCTCGGGCTCCTCTGCTGCAATCCGCGTGATCTTGGTCATGCGTGGAGCCGCCGGATCGCGAGGACTCTGTAGGGCGGTGGTGACGGCCTGCGCCAACTGTTGAATCGTGGGGCCTTCAAACAGCGTGCGGATTGGCAGTTCGATATCGAACCGTTCGCGAACTCGGGAGATCAGTTGGGTCGCGGTGAGCGAATGGCCGCCGAGATGAGTGAAAAAGTTATCCTGAATCTCGATCCTGGGAACGCCCAGGACTTCCGACCAGATAGCCGCGAGCCGTTCTTCAATGGAATTGCGCGGCGCGAGGTATTCCGACTCAAGTACCGTACGCGCCTGCCCAGCGGCGGGAAGCGCGGCGCGATCTACCTTGCCATTCGCCGTGAGCGGAAACGCCTCCAGCAAAACGAATGCCGAGGGAATCATGTAGTCCGGCAGTTGGCCGGACAGGAAAGTGCGGAGCTGCGGAACCATCTTCTTTGCGAAGAGCGCCTGGGCCGGCTGGTTCGTCAATTTGCGCCAGGAAGCCGAGGGACGTTCGCGCGGAAAAACGACTTTCCCGCCGCGATGGAACACGGCATCATAGCGCCCTCCTTCGTGCGCCGCATCCCAGCGGATGTCGACATCGTAGCCAAGCTCCTCGGCTATGGAGTAAAGATTC
>CAXSIG010000570.1:0-4077 GCA_964237255.1 uncultured Bryobacteraceae bacterium | reverse complement strand
GTGTCCAGTTCCATAAGCCGGACGCGATGGAACTATCAGGGGATGGCGAGGAACACATGCCGTATTCGATGATCTCCGCGGATCTGAATGGGGATGGTCACCCGGACCTTATTGTGGGTTACATCGATGCCCCCGGCGTAGTTTATTACAACGGTGGAACAGGCAGGAAATTCGACGCGCATCCCTTTGGCGATGGAAAGGGATCCATCTATGGGATGGCGAGCGGTGACCTGGACGGGGACGGGCGGCTTGACCTAGTAGCTGCCAGGAGTGACGCGCCCTCCTTTATCCTTTTCAACCGAGGGACGAAGTAAAAAGGCCGGTTCCCTCCTTAGTGACCCGATACCGTTTAGGACATAATCCTGAGTTCGCGCACGCCAAACACTACGCCTCTCCGGAAGCATATCGTCATTGCCACGATCGGCTCGCTTGGCGACCTCAATCCCTGCCTAGTGCTGGGCCGAGAGCTCTTGAACCGTGGCTTCCGGGTGACAATAGCAACAACCCCTTATTACAGAAGCAAGGTGGAATCCACTGGCCTTTTCTTTCGGCCTATGCGTCCCGGCCTTGACCCGACAGATGCAAGGCTGATTCGCAGTTGCGAGGATCTGCGACGAGGCCCGGAAGTGCTCTACCGGCAGATCGTACTGCCGGAATTCGACCACGCCTACTTAGGCGGTATTGACGAGACGATGAAAATTTTGTCGTCAGGAAGAGTGGCAACCTCGCGACCCGCTGCACTTTGCTTTTCTTCAGGTACGTCGAGGTATTTCGCAAGGAACTCTCTGCGAAGGCGGAAAACCAAAGCTTGGCCGGTCTTATCGTTGCGGATCACGGTCTCCGTATCCCGTGCTTGCGACTCTACGAGATGAAGATTGAGCTTACCCGCGCTGACACCTGTTGCAGCCTGCCAACCATCCGCAATGCAGCTGTATTGAACCTGCATCGGAGTCCTATGAGTAACGTCCAGAGAAAAGCTTCCCCGATTGGCTTTTAGATCATGCAAAGCGCGTTCACCCATTCGATAACCGGCAACCGCGAAGACACCCGCCGCCCCATGAATTGCGGCAACGCGTTCGAGAACGACGTCAACTGGATCTGCCGAGTTCTGCCCGAATACCGTCGTTCCGAACGAAAGGGCCACAATTGCAATCAAGCGGCAAGTCATATCCCGATCCTATTCCTTCCGAGCGCTAGAAAATCAGTTTGAGGGCGAGTTGGACGGATCGTGGACCACCAACCTGATAGAGAGCGCTTAGCCCGGCCAAACCGCTGCCCAGCATCTGCGTAGACCGCCCGAAATTCGGGTCCGTCGAAATTGCGACGGGGTTGTCGAAGTTGGGGTGATTGAATAGATTGAACGCGTCCACTCTTGCCTGCAAATTAAGCCGCTCGGCTAAACGGAATTCCCGGCGCAGAGAGACGTCCAACTGGGTGGCTGCGAATCCACGAAGCACGTTTCTCCCTAGCGTTCCTTGACGCAATGCGGCAGTGGGTGTTGTTCCGTCGAATGCAGCGGCGTTAAGACGCTGGCCGCCGGGGACGTTTGGATCGGCGAGATATAGCGGTGCTCCAGATATGACGTCCGGGCGGGTTACGGTCGTAAACCCGAGTCCAAGAGCATCCCTGCCAGTGAGAATATTGATTGGGCGGGCGGAGCGCGATCGCAAAAACCCGTCCAAGGCAAAGCCGCCCAATAAAGCATGGCTGACACCGGCACCGGGTGAGGGCAAACTGTAACTTACGGCTCCTGTAATGGTGTGACGAATATCGAACGAGGAAGGCCCGCGATCCGCATCGGGATTGTATTTTGAAACAGGCGCTTGAAAATTGTTTATCGATTCTTCCGATACTGTGTCCAGAGACTTGCCAAACGTGTAAGAAGCGAGAGCCTGAAAACTTCGGAAGAACCGGCGTTTGTATTGCAGTTGGAGCGCGTTGTAATCCGATTTCCCGTCATCGCGAACAATATCGACGCGTGTAAAACTCGGGTTGGCTCTTCTCAAGCTTTCCACCCGGCCCAGACGACGGCCCGATGCACCAACGTAGGAAACGGAGACGCTGTCGCTGGTTCCAAACCCCTGTTCAATAGCGAAATTGTATTCGAGTGTATAGGGAAGCTTGAAATCGTCGGAATAAGCAAAGACTCTGGGATAGGGGGGATTGGTGCTTACTGGGGGCGGTTGCACGGCGAATGCCGCTGAAGTAAATGTCACTGCCGGTAGGCTCAAGGTCCGGGCAAAAGGATAGATTCCTGTGCTCAGGGCGCTGCCGGTGAAGTTATATCCTAGATCGTAGAAAACTCCGAAGCCGCCTCGAATAACCGTACGGCCCTGCGTGAAGGGCTGATAAGCAACGCCGACGCGCGGAGCGAAGTTGTTCCATTTGGTGCCATACAGTCGAGTGCCGGCAGGAGCGAGCGCGAGAGCGCTCGGATTTGAAAGATTATAAACGGTAGGCGGCAAATTCGCGTTTTCTTCAGAAGGCGACGGATTCAACTCATAACGAAGTCCAAAAGTGAGGGTCAGACGTTGAGACGCCCTCCATGTATCCTGCGCGAAAGCAGAGAAATTCTGATAAATAGGCCGGAGCACATATTGAGGCGCAACGATGGTGGCCGCAGTCGGAACATTGTTCACAAGGTCGGCAATGTTGTCAGGAAGAAACGACCGTTTGTAATTTCCCGAGTTGGAGATGGGAGATAGGCGGCGGTAATCGACGCCGAACTTCAAAGAATGATCTCCCTTGCTGTAGGAGAGCGTATCGACGGCGTTCCATTGGCGCTGGCGGTTGTCGGAAAATAGGCCGTCGCTAATGGTGTTAGAACCGGCACTGTTTAGCTCAATGTAAATGTATCCGTTGTCGCGGGTGGTGAAAGAAGGATACAAGCTGGTGGTGGGAGGCACGATCGCGCCGCCAAACGTATCGATATAGTAAAACTGCTTCGTGCGAGACCTGCTGAAGTTCAAGCGCAAATCATTGCTCACACGGGCAGAGAACAACATGTCGGCACCAGCGGTAACCGTATCGACACCGTAGGTTAGATCGGCAACACAGCTGGCGGCGCAGAAGCGGGCCCGCTGCTTGTCTTCGGAAGGGGCGTGGTTGTAGCGGCCAAAGATCCTGAATCTCTCGCCGAATGAATGGTCCACACGAATGCTCGTCGCATTGAGAGTCTGCGGATTTGAAAAGCTACCGATGTACGGCGCGGTTGTCGGATCGATTACCGACACGGGACCTGTGGGCAGCGGGAATGCGTTTAGAAGGTCACGAGTTACACCCGTGGCATTCTGCCTGGCGTTTAGGGACGGTACTTGTAAAGGCGACGTAACTGAAGGCTGCCTTACCCGAAGGCCTTCATACGAGAAGAAGAAGAACGTTCGGTTCCTGCCGTTGTAGAGCTTCGGCACAAAAAGCGGACCACCCAAAGTGAAGCCGAAATCATTCTGCCGTTCGGCTGGTTTTTGCAAACTGTTTGCATTAGCGAAAAAGTTGTTTGCATCCAGGGCGCTGTTGCGAAGGTAGTTATACACGTCCCCATGAAAAACATTTGTGCCGGAGCGAGTGACAATAGAAACCTGACCACCGGGCTGCCTCCCAAATTCCGGTGCGTAAGTGGAGGTCTGGATGCTAAACTCCTGTACCGCATCTACGGACGCCAAGCTGCTGGTAGTGCCAAGAGCGGAGTAGGACGGAATACTCCCGCCAGCGCTTTCGTAGAGCGTTACAGAGGCGGTAGAACCAAAGTTGCCGCTCACGCCATCGACCGTAAAGTAATTACTGCTGGTACGCTGGCCGTTTACGCTAAACTGACCGGCGGTGGGCAACGTAGCAGGAGTCAGCACGACGCCGGGGGAGAGTTCCACTAACGTCTGGACGCTGCGACCGTTCAGCGGCTGATTGTCGATGAATTGCCGGTTTATTACGGTTCCAACGGCGGGAGATTCACTGATAAGCGGTGCTTCGCTTTGCACGACAACTTTTTCTTCGCGCTGAGCAACGCGCAACTCGATTCGTATTGCGCTTCTGTCGTTCACGTTGAGAGTTAGGGAAGCGATCTCGGCAACAGCGAATCCG
>CAXSIG010000569.1:0-4082 GCA_964237255.1 uncultured Bryobacteraceae bacterium | reverse complement strand
TCACCGGTCCGTTGCTCGCCGCCTGTTGCGAACAGCGCAAGCCCGTGGTCATCGATGAGAGCTTAACCGGGCTGGACCGCCTAAAGCTTGCGCGCGAAATGGGTTACTCCGGCGCCGCGATGAAAGCCTGCAAAGGTATCTCCCAATCGCTTCTGATTGGCGCAGCGGTGCAGAAATACAAAATGTTTCGATGCGTGCAGGACCTGACGTGTCCTGGCGCTGCGTTCGTCGAATCGGTACAGCTAGCCAGCCACATTCCGGGAACAGCGGCGGTGGAGGCTAACGCTCGGGAGTATGTTCCCGCCGCCAATGCCGGATGGGAGAAGCGCTACCCCGGTCTGTTCAATGTGCGCGACGGCTGGTTGGATTCGCGCACATTGAACTCGCCGGGACTTGGAACCTAATTAGAAGGTCAGCTTCAGTTGGTAGCGAATGACGCGGCCGCCGTTATCGAGATAGTACTTGCTCAAGAAACGGCCCGCGGTAGACGAGTACACATTGCCCTGAAGAGTTCCGCCCCCTGGAGAGAACGGGCTTACACTGGCCGTTCCGTATTGCGGATGGTTGAACACGTTGTAGAACTCAGCACGAAACTGAAGGCCGAGTCTTTCCGCTAAACGAACCGTCTTCTGGATATTTGCGTCCGTGCTATTCAGACCCGGCGTGAAGCTAGTATTGCGGCCCAGGTTGCCGGTGCGCCCGGAGTTAGCGGGAATGCCAATGAACTGAGCATTCTTCGGATCGATCAGGGCGTTGCCATTATCGGGGTTGATGTAGCCCGTGGGGCTGGTTGCGCTGGGGACGGCCCGAACGTTCGTCTGTCCCAATGGGTTGAAATCGGGACGATCGTTCGCGCCATCGATTCCATCGGCATCCTGTCCGTTCAGTACCGTAAACGGCACACCGGATTCAAGTGTAGTAACGCCGGAAATCTGGAATCCGCCCAGCGTGCGGCCGACGAATCCTTTCTGGGCCTTAAAGAAAGGCAACTCATACACGTAGGTAAACACCGCGCGATGGGCACGATGGTAGAGCGAGAGACCCTTCTCCGCTTTGAGTCCACCGAAGATGGTGGGAACAGCGGATACGGCGACCGTATTGTTGGTGGTGAAGACATCCGAGTTGTAGTCGATGAGCTTGGACCATGTATAAGCGCCGCTAAACACCAAGCCACTGCTGAAACGGCGGTTTACGTTGATTTGAGCCGCGTGGTAGTACGAGGAACCGTTGTTGGTACGGATGGCGCGGGCGCCTTGCAGGTTGTCATAACGGCCCGTCAAGGCATATGTCGGATTCACGTTGGCAGGCGTGATTCTCAGGGCCGCCGGCACCAATGGATTCAGGTTCTCCTGCGCGAATAGCTTCGTTCCCTTGGAACCCACGTACGAAGTATCGATAACGATCCCGCCCTTTACCTCGCGTTGAATTCCGAAAGACCAGTGCTGGTTATACGGATTCACCAAGTTTTTGTCGACAAGCGTCTGGCTATCGGATGGAAGAAGAGCGCGTGCGACCAGCGGGAGACGAGTGGATAGAGCGGGCGCGCCTCTGGGATTATCGGGGGTCACCGCTGAATTGAATAACGTAGAGACCAGGTTCGGCGACGAGGTGGAAGCATTGGAAGCGATGTTGTTGAAGAAGGAATCGTAGCCGATGTTGTAACCGGTCCGGATGACCGACTTCTTATTACCGAAGAGCCAATAGAGGGGCCCATCGTTATAAGCGGGCGCGTAGGCAATGCCGAGGGAAGGCGAGAAGTTATTGTTGTCGTTATTTACTTTGTTTGGCTGATTAAAAGGGCCGGTCAAAGTTACGGGATCGATATTGAAGAGGCCGGTGAAAGCCGGTGTGCGCAGTGAGTTTACCGGGTTGCCGAAGTTTTCGTATCGAACTCCAATCGTCACGGTGAGATCAGAATTTACGCGCCATCGATCCTGGACGAAGTACGCTTGCCGGAACAACTCCGGGTAATAAGCGGGGCTGCCGAAATCGCGAGACGTGCTGCCACCCGATCCGCCGAAATCGTCAACGTAGTTCGCGAAAGCGGTGAAACCGCCGCCCGCCTGGTAGGTCAGAGCGCCACGTTCAACAATAGGAGCGAACTGGCGGGAACGCTGCTGCAACAAGTCCAAGCCGGCGCGAATGCTGTGCTTGCCCTGAATCTTCGTGACCGTGTCCTGCAGTGTATAGTTATTCGCGATCCGTCCTTGCGGCAGATTGGTGGCGATTCCGAAACCGCTCACACCCGGAATGGTGTAATTCGGCAATGTGTTGCCCAATGGATTCACTGAATCAACCGGGAAGGAGAGCGTAATGCGGTTATAGCCCAGGCGCGCTTCATTCGTCAGCGTGGGCGAGAAGACATGGGTCTCAGTGACTAGTGCGTTCTGGTAACGGTTCTTCTGGCTGGTGTTGAAACCGGCAAAACTTACCGAGGCCGTTCCGATGGCGGTGTCGTCCAACAGGAAACGACCGGAGAGCTGGTCGTTGTCGCTGATCTTGTGATCGATACGGATGGTGGGAGAGCGATCGCGGTACGGCGATGCATACGCGACGGAGCCGGTACCGAACTGAAGATCCGGGCGACCGTTTCCGAGAGCTACTGTTGTGAACTGGCTGGTAGCCACGGTGTTGCCGACCACCTGGTTATAAAGATCGACATTCTTGTTCGTCCCCGCGGGAAAGAGTGAGTTCAGCGTAGCGCGTCCGGCAGCTGACAACACAATGAAGTTCGAACTGCCGCTGGAATTTTGGCGTTCCTCGAAATAGCTGCCGAAGAAAAACGTGCGGTTCTTGATAATGGGTCCGCCGAGAGTTCCGAAGTACCACTGGTCCGTTCCTGGATTGGGCTGCTTTCGTAATTGGACACGGGTATCGAGGGACTGTTGGCTGGTAATGGCATCGTCATTGGTGACATCGAGGAGATAACCGAGCGATCCGTGGAGCGAGTTGGTGCCGGACTTGGTAATGGTGTTCACGACCGCTCCGCCGGCGCGACCGAACTCGGAATCGAAATTGGAAGTTTGTGCCGAGACTTCCTGGACGGCGTCGGGATTGCGGAACTGGAAGGCCTGACCGGCGACAGAGATGTCATTGTTTTCGGTGCCATCGATAAGGAAGTTGTTCGAGCGGCCACGGGAGCCATTTACGGAAAACGTGCCGACGCCGTTGCCGTATCGGTTGGTTGAGACACCGGGAAGCGTTAGGACCAGCGACACCGGGTTGCGATTGGCAAAAGGAAGTTCGGTAATCTTCTTAACTTCCACGCTGCCGCCGCGCACGGGCGATTCGGTTTGGAGAATGGTGGTGTCCGCGGAGACTTCTACGGTGGAGGTCGTCTCGCCAATTTCGAGCTTGATATCGACGGAAGCCAGTTGATTCGCGGTCACGGGAAAATTGGAACTTTGGGCGGCGCGGAATCCAGTGGCCTTCATATTGACGGTGTAGGTTCCAGGGTCGACCGCATCGAAACGGTAAACACCCGCGCCGTTGGTGGTGGTGTCTCGCGTGACACCCGTCTCGACGTTACGAAGCAACGCGGCGGCGTTCACAATTGTGGAACCGGACGGGTCCGTTACGATTCCGGTGACTGTGCCACGGCTGGTTTGCGCCAAGGCTGACATGCCTGCCAGTGAGAAAAGAGCGAGCAGGCGCACAGATAAACTTCGGATAAACATGAACACTCCTGAAGCGTAAATTTTACTTACGATAGCACGCGACAAAGCCGCGATTACGTGGGAACCGGTAGAGCGGCACAATTCCGGTTCACCGTTCGATTTCACCGGGGCAATTGGCGTCAAATTTGGAACGAAGCGGCGCGATTAATCACTCATGGGTGGTTATTTCGGGAAGACGGCCGGTTCGAAGGGCATCTTTGCGGCGAAAGTAGATTTCGACGAAAGCGGGTTGCGAAACGAAGCCAAATTCGGCTGGGTTGAAGGGGCGACGCTTTCGTTTGTGCAATTTACGGAGCTGGTCAAGTTGCATCTCTTCTTCCTTCAGCTTGGCGTAGCGCTGGGCTTGGACCCGTTTCAGCTCTTCCATCGTAGTTTTGTAGACTTTCAGCACGCGCTGCTCATACT
>CAXSIG010000568.1:236-4093 GCA_964237255.1 uncultured Bryobacteraceae bacterium | reverse complement strand
CGTCGGTCACCTACCGTACTTAGAACGTCCCACGCTCTTCGCGGAGACAGTTCTAACATTTCTTACGCGCTAATCGCCTTAGAAATCAAAGCGTAAAGCGCCCTGCAAAATACGCGCGCCCGATTGATTGGACGCGCCATTCGGCGTAGAAGAGATGATTCCAAAGGTCGCCGGAGTCTGAATGTTTACACCCGGCGCGCTGAAGTTTACGGTGTTCAACAGGTCGTACGCTTCGGCGCGAAAGGTTACGAACATGCCTTCCCGAAGGCGAAAGCGTTTCACTAAAGACAGGTCGGTGTCGAAATAGCCCGGTCCTCGGAATGTGTTGCGGCCCGAGCTTCCGGTGGAGCCCGCGACCGGGACGGAAAAGAGCGCGAACTGCGCGGGTGTGAAGAATTGCACGCCGCTTCCCGTTCGCTGGATTGAACCAATATTCCGGTCCGTGCCGCTGTAATCGGCCGTGGAATTTACCGCATTATTCGGTCCGGTTGTGACGCCGGACGAGATCGTCAAAGGTTGGCCAGAAGTCCAAAGCCCTAGAGACCCGACTTCCCATCCGCCGACGAAGCGGTCAACCCAATCAGGCATGTTGCCGCCTAACAGGCGATTCTTCCCAATCGGCAGCGTATACGTAACAGTCCAATTGATGGTATTCGGACGATCGATATCGGATCGAGCGCGGCTGAGCCCAAGGTTGTAGGCATCCAGCGAACCCGTGTTACCCGCACCGTCCACCGAAGCGTTGTCCAGTGTCTTTGACCACGTATAGTTCACTGCAAATTTCAGAGCGCCGGTCTGCCGTCGAAGGCTAAGTTGAAGGGAGTCGTAGTACGTGCGCCCGGCGTTCGTGGATAAATAAACATTGGTGAACTGCGGAAAGTTACGCAGATAAAATTGCGAGACACCGGCGGCCGCATATTTGGTGTAGCCGTTGGTGTCGACGGTTGCAGCAGCCGAACCTACAGCACCTTGGCGTACCGCCGTGGCGCCTATCGCGGTAATCGCCGCGGCGGCTGAACCGTAGATCTTCACAATATTGTTCCCTGCCGAAGGAAGCACGTTGGCATTATTCTGAAAGGCTTGTAATTCCTTGAAGTCGCTCAGAAAGCCGCTACCGTAGATACGCGTTTGGTTTACGTTCTGATCGAGAAGCTGTTTCATGCCTCGATTGGCAACGTAACTTGCCTCCAGCACCGTGTTGCGCAGCACTTCCCGTTGAATGCTGAAGTTGTACTGCAGCACGTAGGGTGTACGGAAGTTTGGGTCGAAAAGGTTGAGAGCTCCAAAGGAGCGGTCCGCGTTAGGAGTGGTGGTGGGGACGGCGGGAGGCGCGGGGTACACCAGAGCCTTGTCGCTGACCCGAAGATCGGTTCCCCCGGAATTCGGAAATACCGTAACGCCCTGCGCGAACCCCGGCGTGGTGGAGTCGGGATCGATGGTCGCGCCACCGGGAACACGGTCGTAAAAAACGCCCCAGGAGCCGCGAATCGAAGTCTTGCTGTTCTTGAACGGCGACCAGGCAAACCCGACGCGCGGAGCAAAATTGTTGAGATCGTTGTTATACCAAGAGGTGGTCTTGGCCACGTTCAAATTAGAAATCTGACTGACGGTGTTCACCAAGCCTGCCGCGTCTTGGACGATATTCCCCTGCAGACCATCACGTTCGTAGGGCACGCCGAAGAATTCGTAACGCAAACCTAGATTCAACGTCAGGTTGTCCATAATGCGCCAATCATCCTGAAAGAAACCGCTGTAATCGTGGAAGATGAAATTCCGCACGCGGGGCTTGCCTGGGCTAAATGTGCTGAGATCGCTGTAGAAAGTCGTCTGGATAGAACTAACTCGTCCCAACAAGTCGTTATAGAGGCTGTCGTAACGGGCACGGTCGGCAGATGAAATTTGCGCGCCGGTAGGACCGTTTGCAGTCGGCACGGCGTTACCGTTACTCGTACTTACATTGATAGTGGGCCAAAGGTTGGTATCGCTCGTTTGATACTGCAGAATATCTGACAAGCGGAAACCAGTTTTGAACGTATGCCTGCCGTGAATGATGGATACGTTGTCGGAAATTTGCGGCTTGACCGGCGAATTTCGCGCGGAGCCGAAACCGGTGGGAATCGGATCCGTAAACAGGTTTGACACAACAAGAGGTACGCCGGGATAGTAAAGGCTACGAACGCGTCCGAAGTCAACCGACGCTTCCTGAACACCCAGCACGAAATCGTTTACCACTGTTGGGCGAATGCTCCAGTTGAAACCGGTGGAATAGCCGGAGCGAATCCCGCCCTGAGTGCCGTTCGGCTGGCCGGGGAACGTGGCCTCGGCGTTGTTGAGGGAATCCGCAGGTGTTACCGTCTTGAACCATGAGTATCGGAAGTAGGCACGGATGTTGGAGTTTACCTGGTAATCCGTTTTGAATGTATACTGATCGCCCGAGTTGTTAGCTGGCGCGTTGAAACGGAAACCGGCCGTGTTGAGACCGTCGCCGACGGAGAAGTTATTCGGATTAGGAAGGAGGGCGATGTTCTTCGCTATGGTCGGATCAATGCCGATTTTGCGGGGATCGTTCTGGACGATGTTGTAGCTCATAATGCTACCCGCGTTTGGCTGCCCGGCGGGTACCATCCAACGGAAGATTCCGGCCTTCGCTTCCGGTGTCAGGACAGTGCGATTGCGGGCCACCTGCTGTGCCACTCGCGATCCCTGGTAATTGAAGAAGAAGAATAGCCGGTTGAGAACCGTGTTGCGGTGATACTCGAACAGGTTGCCGTGAAACTTGTTGGTACCGGACCTGGTGATCAGCTCGATGGTGCCGCCGGCATTCCGTCCGTACTCCGCCTTGGCACCGCTGGTGATAATCCGGAATTCCTCGATGGAATCGGTATTGTTGGCGTTGAGAGTGAGGCCGAGGCGGGGAGTCGACGCGTCGTTTACGTCGATGCCGTCAAGCGTGTTGTTGTTGGAGCCTTGCCGGTTGCCATTGATTCGCGCGAAGCTGGCATCGTTGGGACTGGTGCCGAGTTGTACTCCGGGTTGATATGTGGCAAGCGCGATGGGGCCGCGACCCAGCTGGGGCAGTGTATCGATTTCCCGGAGAGTGACCGCGCGTTGAATGGTCGCTTCCGTGGTCTGGACATTGAGCGAGCTTGCTTCGACACTGACCGTCTCTCCTACCGACCCGACTTCGAGCGCGATATCCTGGCGCAAGGTGACGCCCACGGTCACTTCGATGTTGGTAAGCTCTTCCCTTCGAAATCCTTTCGACTCGGCGGAGAGCGAGTAAAATCCGGGCTGGACAACCGGGAAGGTAAAGTGCCCGGACGAATTTGTCTCAGCGTCCGCCTTGACTTGCGTTTTGACGTTGGTGAGCACCAGCTTTGCGCCGACGATAACGGCCCTGGAATTATCGGTGACGTTTCCTTCGATGCGCGCATCCTGAATCTGCGCGAACAGCGAAAGTGTAGATACAGCTAGAGCGACAAACAAAACACGTTTCATGAATTCCCCTGACGTTAGCAGCCCGACGTAGCTGCGGATAAATAAGTTGTTAAGAAGTGTACGAACTGTAGCCGACAAATGTCAAATTCCACGCCCACGCTTGCTGCAAGCCGGCAATGGCATCTCAGAGTCTATGGGAAGAAATTAGCGCCCTGTGCGGGGCGGCGATAAATCTGGACGACTGGCGCTCCGGTGACTGAGATGTTGTTTTTCAGCTGGTAATCCGGGCCGTGAAGGCGGGCGCGATCTACCGCGCTTTGGACGTCGTCACCGGCGATACAAACCGCCCATCGGGGACCGAGGAAAAGATCGGGCCGGACCATCACGCCGTTGTAGAGAGGGCCATTATCGACGGTCAG
>CAXSIG010000568.1:0-226 GCA_964237255.1 uncultured Bryobacteraceae bacterium | reverse complement strand
TTCGTAGTTCTTCGATAAGTAACGGACGGCTTCTTCAGTCCAGGCGCGGCGCGATTCAGAGTTGACCTGGGATTCTTTCCAAACAACCCAGCTTTCCGGTCGCGGGAATAGAAGCCACTGGCCTGCGCAAAGAATGGTCAGCAAGACCACGGTCGCGCCTCGAAGCGAGTTGGGCAAGACGGCAACGAGCGCAGCGCACGCGAACGCCGCGAATGGCAGCAGTACG
>CAXSIG010000567.1:0-4104 GCA_964237255.1 uncultured Bryobacteraceae bacterium | reverse complement strand
GAGAGGCGGTAACGGGCGACCCGCACATCGTACCCGGCGCGACGGAGATCGGCGACGGGAACCAAACCTGCGCGCAAAGTCAGGCCGAACGCTTCGCGCGCCATCTCCTGAGTGCCCCGCAAGGCGGAGGCGACGCTTGACGCGGCGGTCGGCGGGAGGGCGAAACTGGCTCCGTCGCCGCCGAATACGTAGGGAAGGGCGAAGCCCGTTACGGCATTCAATACAGCAATAATCGCGGACGCGCCCACCGTGTTGATGTCCTTATACTTGCCGTCCGCAATGCCAACCGTGGAACCCTCAATGTCGCAGAGTGCCAGCAGCCAGTCTTCCGGCAACGGCTGGTATCGCTCAGGGGTGAAGACATCCTGAAAGTTGTCGAAAGGCTCAACGTTGGCGAAGAAGTTGGGCTGATGCATCCGGTTGCTTAACGTATCAATCCGGCGAAGCGGCGCGCAAGATTGGCCGCCGGACCCGGATGTTAAAATCGGGTTTCCCTCCTCATGGATTTCCTGAAAGGCCTGAATCCGCAGCAGCACGACGCTGTCGCGTTGACAGACGGGCCGATGTTGATTTTGGCCGGCGCCGGATCGGGCAAAACGCGCGTGATTACCCACCGTATTGCGCACCTCATTTCCGCCAAGCGCGTTCCGCCTTCCGCGATTCTCGCCGTCACGTTCACGAATAAAGCCGCGGCTGAAATGCGTTCACGCGTCCAATCATTACTGGAAGGCATGGACATCGGCCGCGGGCCGAATCTGGCGACATTTCACTCCTTCTGCGTCCGGCTTCTGCGTCGCGATGGGGACCCGCTGGCGCAGATTCGCCTTGGGTTCAATCGCAATTTCTCCATCTACGACGACGACGATCAACTCGCCATCGTCAAGGCAGCTTACAAACGACTGGGGCTTGACGAGAAGGCGCTTCCGTATCGCGCCACGATGTCGGTAATCGGCAAGGCAAAGAACGAAAAGAAGAGCCCGGCCGAGCTGCAAAACGAAGCCACCGATCCCAAGATGACCCGGATCGCGGTGCTGTACGAGGAATACGAAAAGGGTCTGCGCCAAGCCAATGCGATGGACTTCGACGATCTGCTCCTTGAGACCGTTCGTCTGCTGTATCACGATGCCGCAACTCGCGACGCGTGGAACCGGCGCCTCAGTTACCTGATGATCGACGAGTATCAGGACACCAACCGTACGCAGTACGAGTTGATGCGCCTGCTCACCCGTGCGCACGACAATGTCTGCGTGGTGGGCGACGAAGATCAGTCGATTTACAGTTGGCGCGGCGCGGACATCCACAACATCCTCGATTTCGAGAAAGATTACCCGAACGCCACGGTGGTGCGCCTGGAGCAGAATTACCGCTCCACCAAAAATATTCTGGAAGCAGCCAGTTCACTGGTCTCGAATAACAAGGAGCGCAAAGGCAAGTGGCTGTGGACCGCATCGGATGCGGGCGAGATGATCGGGATGTACGGCGGCTACGACGCCGAGAACGAAGCGCTATTCATCGCCGACACGATTCAGAAACTGCTTCGGGAGGAACCGGAGGCGCGGGTCGCGATTCTGTACCGCACCAACTCGCAGTCGCGACAAATTGAAGAGGCGTTGCGGCGGTATGGACGGAAGTATCTTGTAGTCGGCGGTTTCAGCTATTACCAGCGCGCCGAAGTCAAAGATATTCTGAGCTATTTGAAAGCCGCGGTATCGCCCACGGATTCCATTGCGATCTCGCGGATTATCAATACGCCGGCGCGGGGGATCGGGAAGACCACGGTCGATCAATTGGAGGCCTTCGCGCAGGAAAACAGCATGAGCGTTTACGATGCGCTTGGCCGAATGATTGAGGAAAATCAGTTCGGCACGCGCGCGCATTCCGCCCTGGCTGCGTTCCGCAACTTGATTGAAGATCTTCAGGTTGCGGTCTCCACGCTTCCGCTTAACGAAGCCATCAAAGTGATAGAAGAACGGACCGGCTATCGCAAGATGCTGGAGCAGGAGAATACTCCGGAAGCGGAAGGACGTCTTGAAAATCTAAACGAACTGGCGAATGCGGCGGCCGAAGCGGTGGAACGCGGCGAAGCGATTGCGGAGTTTCTCGATCATGCCGCGCTGGTGGCCCAAGCGGATTCGGTAGAAAGCGATTCCCAAATTACCCTGCTTACTCTGCACAACGCAAAGGGACTCGAGTTTCCTTTTGTGTTTTTAGCGGGTCTGGAGGATGGACTTTTCCCCCACAGCAGAAGCTTGAATTCGGAAGCCGCGATGGAGGAAGAACGCCGTCTCTGCTATGTCGGCATGACCCGCGCGGAGAAGCGCCTTTATATCACGTGGGCCAAGTACCGGAGGCGTTTTGGAGGCGGCGAGCAGGAACGGAGTATTGCGTCGCGGTTCTTGCGCGAGGTGCCTTCCGAGTTGGTGTTGAATCTCAGTCCTGAGGAAGATGAGGATCGCCGCCCTCAAGTCAATCTGACTGCCGAGCGCTATGACGTTAGGTATGGCGCAAAGAAGAATCTGTTCACGGGCAAAACGTACAACTCGCTCGAGAACATTTCGCAGTTTTTCTCGGATCGCGGGATTTCACCGGCGGGAGTTCCGCGTCCATCCGCTCCTCCAACAGCCCCCGCGCCCCAGCCGCCACGCGCGCCTGCTCCGGGCGCCGCCGCTCGGGTCGCGCAGAATGCGGCACAACCTCCGGCTCAGCCGCGACCACCCGTAGGCATCCCGCCGCGGCTTTCGAATCCGACTCTGCCCGCCGCCCCGCCGCGTCCGAAATCCGCGCCCAAAACGGGAACGATCGTCGAGCATCCGAAATACGGAACAGGGACGATTGTGCGTCGTGAAGGCGACGGAGAAGATGCCAAAATCACGATCCACTTTCAGCGATACGGGCTGAAGAAGTTAATCGAAAAATACGCCGGTTTAAAGTAAGCTACTTCGCGAGCGAATAGGTGAACGTATAGAAATGCTTTCCATCTTCAATGCGGATATCGAACTTGCCGCTGATGCCGGTTAGCCCTCCCGTTCCCGAATCCTGCACAACCGATACATCAAGGTCCTGCGAAGTTCCTTTCGCCACTCCCCGATGTTGCAGGACGAATGTCCCGGCGTGCCCGTCCAATTTTCCCGTAAACTGCTCCAGCGCGATGTAAGTCGCCGAACCCTTGACCGCTGTCATAGCGGTAAGCATCTCGACGGTACTTGTGCCTTCCAGGCCCCCGCTGAACTTTTTCTCCAGCGTCAATTTCCCAACGGCAGTAGCTCCCTTGGGCGACTCGGGAGCGGCAAACTTGGACGTAATCTCAAAGGTTCCCGCGGCGGTTGCCGCTTCAATAGCCATAGCGTGGATAATTGTTAATCCGGTAAGGAGAAGAAACCGCATCAGCCCTGTTGTAACACGGAGAAAAACATGCACAGACGGACATTTCTGATGACACCTTTTCTTATGGCGGAAGGCAGCGCGTTGGCGCTGCAAACGCAATCGCGACTTCCGGGCGGCTTCGCTTATGAAATTTGGGACGTCTTCACATCCGAGCGCTTTTCCGGGAATCCGCTCGCCGTATTCCCGGATGCGACTGCGATTCCGGAAGCGCGCCTTGGGGCGATAGCGCGAGAGATGGCACACTCCGAGACCACGTTCGTCTATCCGAGAGAGCGCGGCGTTGAGAGCAGCGAAGGTGTTCGGACCCGGATCTTCTCCCGGGCCGGAACGGAACTGCCCTTTGCCGGGCACCCGGTCCTGGGCACCGCTTTTGCTCTCTGGACAACGAACCGCAAGCGCACCTCAACATCGGGTGATGGAATTCGCCTTCGTCTGCCGATAGGAATCGTGCCGGTGATTTTTCGCGGAACGGGCGCCCAGGCAGAAGGAGAGATGACCCAGCCGGAGCCCGTGTTCGCGGAACTGCACGAAGCAAAGGCTCTCGCGCCGCTTCTAGGATTAGAAATAAGCGAAATAGACGCCACCGTGCCTCTTGAAAATGTTTCGACCGGCCGCCCCAACGTGCTAATCATGCTGCAAACCAGGGCTGCGATTAAGCGCGCCGCGCCCGATTGGAGGGGCTTGGATGCGTACTTTGCTTCCGGCGATCGTGAGCGCGGT
>CAXSIG010000566.1:3349-4121 GCA_964237255.1 uncultured Bryobacteraceae bacterium | reverse complement strand
GCAAAGGAGTAGGCGCCGCGGACGGTTCCACATGCGATGCCACCATGGCTCGCGTTTGCAGACCGGCCGCTTTCGCGCGGTAACGGCGATTGCCGGGCTTGAGACCCGAAGCTTCCGAATACAGAAGGTAGGCTTTCGAAACTTCGCCCTTCTTCTCCGCTTTACGTGCCTGCCTGGCCGCATCCGAAGCTTCCGAAGCCGATGCGGTCCAAGCGTAACAGGCCAAGACGGCGGCGCGCAGTTCTCCCTTCAAACAAGCTTGACGAAAAGACACGCGGAAACGTGCATCTAAAATCGGCTTATGCGGGATATGCTTCATGACCTTTGGCGCGATGGACGGACTGTCGTTCCGGTTGCCGTTTTCCTGCTGTGTTTGGGAATCGGTCTTCTCATCCGGCGATTGGTCCTGGGTGGCCTGGGGCGGATTTCAAACGCCGGTAAGCTCCACATCGGGGCAATCGTGGCCGACGCGCTCCGGACACCACTGTTGTTGTGGGCGCTGATCGCCGGTGCGGACTTGGCCAGTCGCACATCGCGCGTCCCAGCCAAATACGTCCATCAGATCGATGTGACGCTGCTCGCGCTCTGGATCATCTCGCTGACCATGCTGACCGCGAAGTTGGTGGGGAACGTGGTGCGATTTTATGGCTCCCACGTTACAGGGCAAGCAGCCGCATCGGCCACGCTCAGCCGCAATCTCGCTCAGATTTTGGTTTACACGCTGGGCATCCTGATTTTGCTCAACCACATCGGCGTGGATATCAGGCCTCTC
>CAXSIG010000566.1:0-3339 GCA_964237255.1 uncultured Bryobacteraceae bacterium | reverse complement strand
ATTTCGATCACTCCGCTGTTGACGGCGCTGGGCGTGGGCGGTTTGGCGGTGGCGTTGGCGCTTCAGGATACGATGGCGAATCTTTTCGCGGGATTCTATATCAGCGTCGCCGGGCAGATCCGGCTGAACGATTACATTAAGCTGAACAGCGGCGAGGAAGGGTACGTCACGGACATCACGTGGCGCAGCACCACGTTGCGCGCGCTCAACAACAATTTGATCTTCGTGCCCAACAGCAAATTAGGACAGGCAAATGTGACGAACTACAATTTGCCGGAACCAAAGATGGGCAGCAGCGTAACGGTGCGGATCGCGTATGACGAAGACGCGGACCGCGTAGAAGGCGTAATTTTGGATGAAGCGCGAATGGCCGCCAAAGAGATCAAGGGCATCGTGACGGAGGATCCCGTGACGGTGACGTGGTCGCCCGGCTTCGCCGATTCGGCGCTGGTGCTTTCGGTAAATTACAACGTGTCGGATTTCGTGAGCCAGTTCGGCGCGCAGAGTGAAATGCGGCGCAGGTTATTTCGGCGCTTGACCAGCGAAGGCGTGTCCCTGAATGTGCCGACTGAGATTGTGCGGACGGTCGGCGTCTAAATCAGGATCGGGCGCCCGCTTCATGAACGCTGAGGTAGTGTTCGAATCGGAATTTGTCGCGGATGTGCGTGGCGAAGTAAATACCTTTCGATTCGGCCGCTAGGAAGTCGCGGTAGTCGGCGAGTGGGAAATCGAAGTAGCGATAGATCTCTCCGCTACGGAAACGAAGAAACAAAATATGTTCCCGGCTATTGTAGGCAAAGGAAGCGAAGACGCTGGACTTGATTGGCAGCCAATCCACAGGGTCAAACTTTCCGCTGCTTCCAGCTTCCCCGCGCAAAGACAATCATGCTGAGCGCGGTCATCACAGTGTTTGCAATTGGGATTGCAGTGAACACTCCATCGACGCCCATCGACGTCCGGTTCGCCAGGTACCAGCCCAGCGGTATTTCGCACATCCAGAAGCTGATTACATTGATGATCGTTGGGGTAACCGTGTCGCCGGCGCCGTTGAACGCCTGAATCATCACCATGCCGAATGCGTACGTGATATTGCCGTATCCGATGATGCGGAGACAATCCGCCGCGTACTTCGTCACTACGGGATCGGACGAGAAGAATGCAACGATCCAATGAGGCGCGAAGATGAGTATGGCTCCGACCGCCACCAGGTAAACCGCATTGAAACCACCCGTCACGTAGACGGCGCGTTCGGCGCGCTCCGGCTTTTTCGCACCCAGATTCTGACCGACCATCGTCGCAGCCGCTCCACTCAATCCCCAGGAAGGAAGAATGATGAACATGAAAACCCGGATGCCGATGGTGTATCCCGCCACTGCCAAACTTCCAAACGTGCTGATGATCCGCACCAACACCAGCCAACTGATGTGCGCCACAAGAAACTGAAGCACGCCCGTGAAAGAAACACGCATCAGGGACCAGATCACATCAGGCACGATACGCAGGTGGCGCGCCGCCAGGTGAACGCGCGAACGCCCGTTCGTGAGGATCCAGAACTGATAAAGAACTCCACAGGAACGGCCGGTTAACGTGGCGACGGCAGCGCCGGTTACGCCAAGCTTCGGAAATGGCCCCAGACCGAAGATGAAGCACGGATCGAGAATCAGATTGATCGCATTTGCCAGCCACAATACGCGCATGGCGACAGAGGCATCGCCCGCGCCACGAAAGATTGCGTTGTTCAGGAACAGAAAAACGACTGCAGCCGTTCCGCCGAAGACGATCCGTGCGTAACTATGACCTTCCTTTACCAGAGCGCTATCGCCGCCCATCAGCCTCAGCAACTCCGGCGCGAAGATGGCGGCCGGAATCCCGATGGCAAGCGCGATCCCGATTCCAATGAAAATGGCTTGCATGGCCGCCGTAGCCGCGCCTTCGGAATCCTTCTCTCCGGTTCGCCGCGCGACAGTCGCAGTCGTGGCGAAGCTAATGCCAAGCGCTACGGAAAATACAAGCATCAGCATGGATTCCGTAAGCCCGACCGCCGCCACTGCGTTCGCCCCAAGCCGCGTTACCCAGAACACATCGACCAGTGCGAAGAGCGACTCCATCACCATTTCGAGGACCATCGGAATCGCGAGCAGGAACACCGCACGACTGATCGAGAGTTGCGTAAAATCCCGATGCGTTCCCTTGACTGCTTCGGCCACGGTTTCCCAAAAGCCTGGTTCCGGATGTAACGTTACTTCCGCTTGCATATCGTCCTCACAAATAGCGGGCGAGCACTGCATGGACTACAGAGTTCAACATCGTTAGGCCTTATCTTACCCACTGTATGTGTTGGCGATCCTCGATTGCCATCGTATCGACTACTTTGTCTCTTCTAGCTGGAACCGACTGGCGCTACTACGGCGGAAGTCCCGCGGGCACCCGGTATTCTCCGCTGAAGCAGATTAACCGGTCGAACGTCGGGCGGCTGAAGATGGCCTGGACTTTCGATGCGGATGAAGGGAGAGGCGACGGGCAAACGCAGCCGATTGTGGTGGACGGCGTACTCTACGGACTGACTCCGAAGCATAGGGTGATCGCGCTCAATGCCGCTACCGGCAAGCTCCTATGGAAGTTCGATTCGGGAATTGCGGGGCGCGGCGCTAACCGCGGCGTGACGTATTGGAGCGGAGCCGGCGAAGCACGAATCTTCGCCGCCGTCCAAAGCTATGTCTACGCCCTTGATGCAAAAACAGGCAAGCGAATCGAGAACTTCGGTAACAGTGGCCGCATCGACTTACGGGAAGGGCTTGGCCGTGAAGCCGCGAAACAGTCTATCCTCCTGACAACACCGGGAATCGTGTTTCAGGATCTGCTGATCGTCGGCGGACGTACACCCGAAGCGTTACCCGCGCCTCCTGGCGATGTCCGCGCGTTCGACGTGCATACAGGCCAGCTTCGGTGGTCTTTCCACACGGTCCCGCATCCGGGCGAGATCGGGTACGAAACATGGCCGGAAGACGCTTGGACCCGCACCGGTTCGGCAAACAATTGGGCAGGCATGGCGCTTGACGAAAAGCGAGGCATCGTCTATGTGCCGACGGGCTCCGCAGCAAGCGACTTCTATGGCGCGGACCGGTTGGGTAACAATCTGTTCGCCAACACGTTGCTTGCCCTGGATGCCAAAACCGGAAAACGGATCTGGCATTTCCAAGGCGTAAAGCATGACATTTGGGATCGCGACTTTCCTTCGCCGCCAACTCTCGTTACGGTGAATCGCGCCGGGCGCAAAATCGATGCCGTCGCTCAAACAACGAAGCAAGGCTGGTTATACCTGTTCGAGCGAGCCACCGG
>CAXSIG010000565.1:1783-4122 GCA_964237255.1 uncultured Bryobacteraceae bacterium | reverse complement strand
GTGGGCCGCGCGGCTGCTGGTGCCCTTCGACACCTCGCTCGCGCTCTCCACGCTCCTCCACGGCCAGTCCGCCCCCAAGATCACCACGCCCAAAGATGCCCTCGGGTTCAATCTCGGGGACGATTACCACATGGCCACCTACACCCAGCTCGAATCGTACTGGAAAAAAATCGCTTCCGAGTGCAATCGTTGCAAGCTGGTGGAAATCGGTCGCACCGGCGAAAATCGTCCGCAGTACATGATGATCATGTCGTCTCCGGAGAATCTGAAGAAGCTCGACCATTATAAGGACGTCGTCCAAAGACTCGCCCACGCCGAAGGCCTCACGGATGATCAAGCCAAGGCCCTCGCCCGCGAAGGCAAGCCGGTCATCTGGATTGATGGCGGTCTGCACGCTAACGAAACCGTCGGCTCTCAACAGCTCATGGAGCAGGTCTACCAAATGGCCAGCCGGAACGATCCCGAAACGCTGCATCTCCTGAACGACACCATCGCCCTTTACGTCCACGCAAATCCCGATGGCCAGGAAATCGTCGCCAATTGGTACATGCGGGAAAAGGACGAAAAGAAGCGATCCCTCCAAGGTGTCCCCCGGCTCTACAACAAGTACATCGGTCATGATGACAATCGCGATTTCTATACATCGTCCATGCCCGAAACCACCAACATGAACCGGCAGATGTTCATCGAGTGGTTCCCGCAAGTCGTCTACAACCATCACCAGACCGGGCCCGCGGGCACCGTGATTTTCATGCCGCCCTTCCGAGATCCGTTCAATTACAACCTGGATCCGCTTATCCCGCTCGGTGTGGAAAGCGTCGGGACCGCCATGCACACCCGCCTCGTCTCGCAAGGCAAAGGCGGTTCGGCCATGCGCTCCGGCGCCAATTATTCTACTTGGTGGAACGGTGGCCTGCGCACCATCCCGTACTTCCACAACATGATCGGTCTGCTCACCGAAATTATCGGCGATCCTACCCCCATGCAGCTGGTGCTCGTCGCGTCGAAGCAACTTCCCACCGGAGATTGGCCGCTCCCCATGCCGCCTCAGACTTGGCACTATCGACAGTCCATCGATTACGAAATGGAGAACAACCGCGCCGTTCTGGATTGGGCCGCGCGCCAGCATGAACTGCTGCTTTACAACCAATACCGAATGGGCATGAACTCTATCGAGCGTGGCAACCACGACACCTGGACGGCATCGCCTAAACGAATCGCGGCGCTACAAGCTGCCGCTACAGCCGCACCCCCCGCAACCGCCGAAGCGGGACAACGCGGTGGTGGACGACGAGGCGCAGGCGCAGCACCCGCCCCAGCCGCTCCGCAAGCCCCGGCGACCGGCGACGCCATGATGAGCCCCGGCGGCCTCAATATGCCGACGCTTTCCGCGAATCTCTACGAAAAGGTTCTACACGACCCTGCTTATCGCGATCCCCGCGGCTTCATCATCCCCTCCGGTCAAGCCGACGATGCCAACGCCACCGAATTCATCAACGCCCTGCTGAAGACCGGTATCACGGTCATGAAGTCCACCTCGGCTTTCGATGTCGCCGGCAAAAATTATCCCGCTGGTTCCTTCGTCGTGAAGACCGCGCAAGCCTTCCGTCCCCACGTCATGGATATGTTCCAGCCGCAAGATCACCCGAACGATTTCCGTTATCCCGGCGGTCCCCCGATTCCTCCCTACGACGTCACCGGCTGGACGCTCGCCATGCAGATGAACGTGCAGTTCGATCGCGTCATGGAAGCTTTTGACGGACCGTTTCAGAAGCTCCCGATGACTCCGATCGATCCCGCGCCCGGTAAGCTCTCCGGACCCGCAAGCCCCGCTGGATATCTGGTCTCCCACCGCGTAAACAATTCCTTCAAGTTGATGAACCGCCTTCTCAAAGCGGGAGCGGAAGTGTATTGGCTGAAGGACGCGGCAAAAGTGACGGGCGAGGATTTAGGAACGGGAACAATCTGGGTACCCGCCTCCGCAGCTGCGCACCCGGTTCTCCAGGCCGGCGTGAAGAATCTTGGAATCAATGTCTATGGTCAGGCCCAAGCCCCCAAGGGCGAAGCCTACAAGCTGAAGCCGATTCGCATCGGGCTTTACGACCAATACGGCGGCATCATGCCCTCCGGCTGGACTCGCTGGATCTTCGACCAGTACGAATTCCCCTATGAAGTGGTGTATCCCAAAACGCTCGATGCAGGCGACCTTCGCTCCAAGATTGACGTTCTCGTCCTGACCGATGGCGCGTTCCGTCGCTCCGGCACGGGCGGTCGCGGCGGCGGTGGCGGCGCGTTCGCAAATCGTACGCCCGAAAACATCCCGCAGGAATATCACGGAC
>CAXSIG010000565.1:1032-1773 GCA_964237255.1 uncultured Bryobacteraceae bacterium | reverse complement strand
AGGAACCCACCGTCCCCCAAATTAAGCGCTTCGTCGAATCGGGCGGTTCGGTCGTAACCGTGGGCAGTTCCACAACCATGGGCGAACTCTTAGGCGTCCCCGTCGCGAACTATCTGACCGAGAAAGGCCCGGACGGCAAAGACCGTGCTCTCCCGGCGGAGAAGTTTTACATTCCCGGTTCCCTGCTTCGCGCCAAGATCGACAACACAAATCCCATCGCTTTCGGAATGCCCACGGAGGTTGACGTGATGTACGACAACAACCCGCTATTCAAGCTTCAACCGGATGCCGGCCAGAAACACACCATGTCGGTTGGCTGGTTTTCCGGCGCGGAGCCACTGACAAGCGGTTGGGCTTGGGGCCAGCAATACTTGAATGGAGCCACGGCCATCGCGCAAGCGAAAGTCGGAGAAGGATCGGTAGCTCTCCTCGGTCCGGAAGTAACCTTCCGCGGCCAGCCGCACGGCACCTACAAACTCTTGTTCAACGGAATCTACTCCGGCGCCGCGACTCAGGTCACGTTGAAGTAGCGGTGGGTGGGCGGAGACCGCGCTTGAACCGTATAAAATAACGAACGCATGCCCACCCGCCTCTTAGCCGCCGCTATTCTGTCCGTCGCCGTCCTTCAAGCCCAAGTCCCCGTCCCGCGCACGCCCGGTCAGAATCCGAACGGCATGCGCGTCTATCTTTGGGCGGGCCTCAAGTCCCACAACGCGGGCCAGCACGATTATCCGCAGTTCC
>CAXSIG010000565.1:0-1022 GCA_964237255.1 uncultured Bryobacteraceae bacterium | reverse complement strand
GCGGCCCGGCGGCGCACCTTTGCCTCAAGGCCAGAACCCGAATGGTATGCACGTCTATCTCTGGGCTGGATTGAAATCTCATGGCGTCGGCCAGCATGATTATCCGCAGTTCCTTGCCGATTGGAGCAAACTCCTCACGGAGCGCGGCGCCGTGGTCGACGGCTCCCTTCACGCCCCAAGCGCCGCCGACCTCGACCGCACCGATGTCGTCATAGTCTACAAAGGCGACGCGGGCTATATGACCGATTCCACCAAGATCGCGCTCGAAGAATACGTAAAGCGCGGCGGCGGTCTCATCAGCCTTCACGATTCCCTCTGCGGCCCCGATCCCGCGTTCCTCTCCACGCTGCTGGGTGGCGCCAAGAAGCACGGCGAAGTGAATTACACGCTGGACGCGCCGATCCACTACAAAGTCACCGACACCGCCAACCCGATCATGAAGGACATGACGGACGTCACCATCTTCGACGAGTCGTTCTACAACATGACTTGGGCGAAGGACCCCGCCGTCCATGTTCTGGCCACGAATGCTATCCCGCCCACTAAGAGCGCCGGTGACCATAAAGGGGAAGTGGTCCCGCAGATCTGGACCTATGAACACACCATGCCAGGTGGCAAACCGGCTCGCGCATTCGTCTGGATGCAGGGCCACACCTACGCGAATTTCTCAAATTATCAAGTACAGCGGATGCTACTGCGCGCCATCGCGTGGACCGGGAACCACCCCGTCGATGAACTGATCGATTACGAAGCCCCGGCCCGTCCCGTACGCCAGCCACAACCGACGACGCCTCGATAGCGCGCGTCGTTCACAAACACTTCTCTTAGTGTTTTCAGCTACTTGCAATCTAGAGCGCAAAACACTATGCCAAGCTGTAGTCGCGATGAACACCAATGTAGTTTCTATCGACCAAACTGCTGAAGCGACGTCAACTAAAGCCGAACAGAACCGCATCAATTCTGACAGTTCCACCGGCCCCAAGACCGATGAAGGAAAGCGTCGATCCAGCCTGAATGCGCTT
>CAXSIG010000564.1:859-4125 GCA_964237255.1 uncultured Bryobacteraceae bacterium | reverse complement strand
CACGGGAAGATCAACTGGCGGCGCGAGACCGGGAACCGGCGGGCGAGCATGCCAAGGAGATTGCGGAAACGGAAACGGGAGCGATCACCATCTTCAGCGGGTTCGCAATCGGACTGGTTTATAAGGCGTTGAACGTGGCGTTTAAGCTCTGGAAAGATATTCCGGAAAAGATCTTCGGGGTTCCATTTGCGGCAGGCTCTATTTCAGCGGAGATCTCGCCGGAGTTGCTGGGCGTGGGCTACATCATCGGACCCCGTATTGCCGGCCTGATGTGCGGCGGCGGCGTTCTGGCGTATCTTGTGCTTATTCCGGCGATTAAGTATTTTGGGTCCCTTGTTCCCGGACTGCTGGCCCCTGGCCTGATACCAATTTCACAGATGTCTCCCAGCCAGATTCGCGGCGCCTATATTCTTTACATCGGCGCCGGCGCTGTGACGGCGGGCGGCATCGTCAGTATGCTCCGAAGCGGGCCTACCATCTGGCGCGGATTGAAGCACGGCCTGCGGGATTTCAATTTTGCGCAAAGCACGGGGATGATCATCGGCCCTCGCGTGGATCGCGATCTGTCCACCACGTTCGTGATCGGTGGAATCATCGCCCTGGTAGCCGCGATCATGCTTTCGCCGACGCTGAATCTTTGGCTTAACCCTCTGGGCGCCATTTTGATTATTGTTTTCGGATTTCTATTCGTCACCGTATCGTCGCGTCTGACGGGCGAGGTTGGATCGTCGTCAAACCCCATCTCGGGAATGACGATCGCTACAGTGCTGTTCACGTGTTTAATTTTTCTTGCAATCGGGTGGACGGGGCCCAGTTACTTCGTCACCGCTCTTTCTATCGGCGGTATCGTTTGTATTGCGTCGTCTAACGGCGGGACGACTTCTCAGGATTTAAAAACGGGTTTCCTGATTGGAGCCACGCCGCGCAATCAGCAAATCGCCATTCTAATAGGCGCGCTTGCTTCCGCGATCGCCCTCGGCCCCATCCTTCTCCAATTGAACAGCGCCGCTACAGTTTACGTTGCGAGCACCACATTCGAGCAAATCGAGAAGCCTGTTTATACCGACCCAAAACCGCTCACCCCTTACAGCGGTGTCCTACAGCCGCCCACCGGAAACTTTTACAGGGTCTTGAATCTGGACAAGCCACAGGACGGTCTCGCTCCCGGCCAGTACATGGTGAATCCTTATGGAAAGATCAATTACCGGCTGACCCACAACTTTCCCGACGAACTGCGCGCGCCGGAAGACCAACTCGGCATTAAGAAGGAACCGCTGGCGGGTTCTCAAGCGGTGGCCGATCTCAATCTCTACCGTGTTTGGAATAAACAGAACGATGTGGGAGCTCCTTCCGGCCGTTACCTGGTGAATGAGAAAGGTGACGTCGTGTACTTAGTCGACCCAGGGATCAATGGCACACACAATAAACGGCCCGATGGATCGACTGTCGCGAAGTTCGACGCGCCGAAAGCAACGCTGGTGTCCTACATCATCAAAGGAATTCTGAGCCGCCAATTGCCGTGGGCCCTTGTGCTGCTGGGCGTGATGATCGCGCTTACGCTTGAGATCAGCGGCATTCCCTCCCTGACGTTTGCCGTAGGGGTTTACCTGCCTCTTTCCACATCGAGCACAATCTTCTTTGGTGGTCTGATTCGCTATTTCGCCGATCTTTATGTTCGGAAGCGTGTAGCCCATCGTAATCTTACCGAGGAAGAACTGGTAGCGGAAACGGATCGCAGCCCCGGAGTACTGATGGCTTCCGGTTATATTGCGGGAGGCGCAATCGCGGGGATCTTGATTGCGTTCATGGCTGGGGTTCTTTCCAATGTCGATAAAAACATTCAGGATTGGTCAACAGCCAACAATCCGTTTTTCAATGGACCTTGGTCCGACTTACTCTCCACCATCCCGTTCATCGGTTTGATGGCGCTGCTTTATGCGGTGGCGCGAGACAAGCTTTTGGTATCGGCCAGGCGCAATTAACCGAACCGCCGTTTCCTTTCACACATTGCGGAACTCGGATTGCATCGAGATGTCGCGATGAAGAAGATTTCCTCGAAGCCGTCCGGCGAACAGGCGGGACGCGCTACGCCGATTGATCACCAAAGAGGCGTAGAGATTCAGAAATTCGGAGATGTCGTCAATATCCCTACGACGCTCGACGAAGATGTCCGCAAGAAAAGCGTCGAAATGCTCAATCAGGTTCTGGTCGATACTCTATCGCTCCGTGATCTGTATAAGAAGCATCACTGGCAGGTATCGGGACCTACGTTCTACCAACTGCATCTTCTATTCGATAAGCATTACGAAGAACAGGTAGAACTAGTCGATGCGATTGCAGAGCGGATTCAACTGCTCGGCGGAGTCAGCATTGCAATGGCGGCCGACGTCGCAGAAATGACCAAAGTAGAGCGTCCTCCAAAGGGGAGAGAGGAAGCACCTGTCCAGATTTCGCGGTTGTTGGAAGCGCACGAAATCATTCTGAAACAAAGCCACGAATCGGCAGAGAAGGCCGACGATGCCGGCGATGACGGTACGAACGATTTATTGGTAAGTCAGGTAATCCGGACGAACGAACTGCAGGTTTGGTTCGTCTCCGAACACCTTGTAAACCTGCCGATCGTCGTCGCGGACTAGCTTTCTACTTACTGGACATTCGCCGGAATGGGAGAGGGCGGCCGCGAGACAACTCCGCGCGCCGCTTCTTCGATCGAGATCCCGTTATTAGATAAGGTCTGACCTGTCGAGCGGTCCATTTCCACCTGAGCTTTCTTATAGTTTCCCGACGCCGTGACTTCGTTAGTCTGGGCGGTCGCCAGATCTCGCTGTACCAGAATTACGTTAAAGATTGTAGAAGCTCCCAGGGACAGCTTCTTCTGCTCGGCATCGAGAGTTTGCTCTTGTAGAATCCGAGCCTTTACAGAAGCCTGATACGCGGCTCGTGCCTGTTGGATTCCGATAATCGCATTGCGCACATCTAACCGAACTTGGTTTTCCTGACGTTGAAGCTGTAATTCACTCTGACGGACAGTAAGTTGATCGAGAACATAGTCGGCGCGGGCCGTGCGGTTACGAAGCGGTATGTTGAAGTTGATACCTACCGCGTAATCCGGAAAGTTGCGGCGAAATAACTGGCTAAACAGATTTCCAAATCCGCCGACAAAGTATGGGTTGATTTGACTGACGTTCACGGGAACCGCAGTCTCGCCGCCCACCACGGTTGTCGGTTGAGAATTAACTGAACTGACCGCCCCCGCCAAACCGTTG
>CAXSIG010000564.1:0-849 GCA_964237255.1 uncultured Bryobacteraceae bacterium | reverse complement strand
AGCTCGGCATCAGTTCGCTTTTCGAACCCGTTGCGTTGATCTTGTTGTTAGTAATACTGATTCGTTGTTGGGCCAGCTCCGGTCGCGCGCTCAAAGCGGTCGCAACCAGGTCCTGATAGGGCTGTATAGGCTCCACGTCGGGAATTCGAATCCGGTCGGTCGGAATCACATGCGCATCCACCAGCGAGGGGCTCGCCACGCCGGTTCGGCTCAAAGCGTTCTTGATTGTTTGTTCCTGCTGCAGAACGCGGGTTTGAGACAGAATTAAATCCTGCTGGGAACTAGCTACCGCCGCTTCCGCGCGAACAACTTCAATCGGGGCCAATGTTCCGATCTCGACTTGCTTCTTATTATCGTTGTACAACCGTTCGTTATACGCCAGAGACTGCTGCTTGGACTTCACGTCGTCGTTAAACGCCACCAAATCCCAATAGAGATTGATGATGGAGGTCACAGTTGTAATTACCTGCTGCTTAAACTGAAGGTCGGATTGCTCGCGGCTATTCTTAGCGATGACGATATTACGTTTGTTCAACGCGCTTCCGAATCCCTGAAGAAGGTTTTGCCGCAGAGTCAAAGAAAAACTGCCGTTGCGAAATGGATTGAACGAATTGCGGCTGTTGTTGGAATTAATGCGCTGCTCGGAGTACGCCAGACTGTAAGTGGTTCCGGTTGCAAAACCCTGGCTGAGCTGAACCTGTTGTGTGTTGGTGCCCTGAATCAAAGTACCGACGCCGGTTACTGTCTGTTGCGCTTGGGGGTTGGTGCTGTGCTGCCACTGAAAAATTCCGGACAGTGTTGGGTCAAAATTCGGAATTGTTGAACCTGTTTGTTGAACCAGGGCACCTT
>CAXSIG010000563.1:0-4133 GCA_964237255.1 uncultured Bryobacteraceae bacterium | reverse complement strand
TCCAGGATTTCAGATTCCACCAAGCCTGGATTTACGACACACGTACGAATCCCATTCTCTTTTTCTTCCACGCGAATTGCGTGAGCGAGCCCCAGTAGTCCGCGTTTCGACGCCTGATAAGATGCGCCGGAGACATCCGGCGTGGTGCCGGAGATGGAGGACACATACATCAGGTGTCCCGCTTTTCGCTCCCGCATCGCCGGGAGTACGGCGCGCGTGATGTAGTACGCGCTATTCAGGTTCGTCGAGATCATCATGTCCCAGATGTCCACGCGAAGGCGCTGCAATGAGCGATCGGGCGTGTTGGTGCCGGTCGCGAACACCATGATGTCGAGAGCACCCACGCTCGCCGCAAGCTTTTCCATCTGAGCGGGGTCAGACGCATCCGCGGGAAAAATTTCTATATTCGAAAACTCTTGTTTCAGCTGCTCCAAGCGATCCTTTCGGCGGGCCGAAGCCGTGACCTTCGCGCCCTTACGAGCGAACAGAACAGCGGTCGCGCGCCCGATACCGCTCGACGCCCCAACTACCAAAACCGACTTGCCTTCCAGAGAAACTGCCATGTTCGATAGAGTAGTCCACATGAAGGCGTTGCTGCTGAAAAATTACAAAGAACTGGAATTGGTGGATATGCCCAAGCCCGACCCTGGGCCGAATGAGGTGCGCGTTCGCGTCAAAGCCTGCGGCATTTGCGGCAGCGACGTACACGGATGGGACGGCAGCACGGGCCGACGGATTCCACCGCTGGTGATGGGGCATGAAGCGGCCGGCATCGTAGACGCGGCTGGAGCCAATGTCAGGGACTTCAAGGACGGCGACCGCGTGACGTTCGATTCCACCGTCTCCTGCGGGCATTGCTTCTTTTGCACCCAGGGTTCGATCAATCTTTGCGATAACCGTCAGGTGCTTGGTGTGGCGTGTCAGGAGTTCAGCCGTAACGGTGCGTTCGCGGAATACGTTCTGGTACCGCAAAACATCATGTACAAGCTTCCCGATGCGCTGCCGTTTGAGAACGCGGCACTGATCGAAGCGGTGTCCATCGCTGTGCATGCGGTGAATATCACGCCGAAGAAGCTGGGCGGAACGGCCGTCGTGGTCGGTACCGGGATGATCGGATTGCTGATCGTCCAGGCGGTGAAACTGGCGGGCTATACACGAGTGATCGCAGTGGATTTGGACGACGCGAAATTGGGGGTGGCACGCGATTTCGGCGCGACGGAAACGTTGAACCCAAAGAACGTCGAGGTTCCGAAGACGATCGCCGAGTTGACCGGAGGGCACGGTGCGGATGTCGCGCTGGAAGCGGTCGGGGCAGCCAGTCCGATTCGAACGGCAATTCAAAGCGTACGGAAGGGTGGGTCGGTGACGCTGGTCGGGAACGTGAGCCCGACTGTCGAGATCCCTTTGCAGACGGTAGTGAGCCGTCAGATCCGTTTACAAGGTTCGTGCGCGTCGAACGGTGAGTATCCCGAGTGCATTGACCTGCTGTCTCGCGGGCTGATTCAGCTGGCTACGATTATCAGCGCGAAGGCGCCGCTTGAAGAAGGGGCGCAATGGTTCGAGAAGTTGTACCGCAACGATTCGAACCTCATGAAAGTGGTGTTGCAGCCTTAGCGAGAATACGGTCGAGTATCTCCGGAATTTCGAAAACAGCACGATTGTCCAGTTGGTCCAGCGCTGTTCGGAACCGATGCATCGCGGACGGTTCGAGAAGTTGCGTGACCGCGTCCACGATTCGATCCAGGCTTTGGACGACGAGACCGACGCCCATCTCGGTTACCCAGTCAGCGTTATAGCGCTCCTGGACCATTGTCCAGGAGTTTCGCTCGACGATCACCGGTAACTTCATCGCGATAGCCTCGCTGATGGAGCCAGGACCGGGTTTGCCGATGAAGAAATCAGCCATGCTCATGAAACGAGGAACGTCGCGCGTAAAGCCTTCCACGCGGATCGGCATAGCCGTTTTCAGGGCACGGATTTTGTCCGCAAGGATTTGGTTATGTCCGCACATCATGATGAGTTGTATTGGTAATCCGGATTCGCCGAGCCGTCGAGCAATCCCCAGCATTGCCTTGCTCCCTTGTCCTCCGAAGAGTACGATTCCTGTCGGCAAGGCGGGATCCGCGCTGTGTTGCGCGACCGGCTCATAAAAGCGCGGATTCAAAATCATGCCGCTGGTTCGGAACACCCGGTCTGCGGGGTGGCCCATCGCAAGGGCTTGTCCGACGGCTTTGCCGGTTCCACAGATAAAATATTGCGGCTGATTTTCCATCCAGAAATGCGGTGGGTAATCGGCGAAGTCGGTGAGAATTGTGATCAGCGACGTTCCACTTAAGCTCTGAAACAAGGCACGGTTGAAATTGGGGATTACCGACACGACCAGATCCGGCTGGCTGCGCTGCCAATGCTCCCGCAACAAGCGAACCTGGGCTGGGTGGTACGCGCGAATCAGCAGGTGCATGGCACGGAGGATCTGAGGAGAACCGAGCGTCCAGCCGCGCTTCAGGAATAGATTGTAAACGTCTTCCGACGCTATCCCGGTCAGCTTACGAAACACGTCGAGCGGCGCAAGGATGTGCTGAAGATTTACCAACCGGACATCCCAATCGCGGCCCTGCTGCCGGCAGACCTGCTCTAGCGCCATCGCCGCGCTGCGGTGACCGCCGCCGGCATCGAAGAACACAACATCGATTGCGGTCCGCATCCTTTGCGAAGCTACAACACTTAACGCCGATTCACAAAGGCTTTGTCAAACCGTCATAAATTCGTAGCGTCGCAAGTCGTAAAAGTAAGTATGGAACTTATGGCGGCGGTAGACTATACCTTGGAGTTGTTCCACCGTGTTTGATTTCATTGCCAATCGCGACCATCGCCTGATGCAACGGGTGAATAGCTGGAGCGCGCCGCAGTGGGTTCGCGTGTGGATGATGTGGGCCACCTGGGGCGGCGACGGTTGGCTTTGGTATGCCATGGGCTTGATCGTGCTGCTATTCGGCGGCGATCGACGATATGAGGCTTTGATCTCAGCCGGTGCTTCATCGGGCGCCGGGATCTTGCTTTTCCTCAAGCTGAAGCGGTTATGTAACCGGCAGCGGCCTTCCGCAATAAAACCGCATTGCTGGGCCACGCTACTGCCTCCCGACCAGTTCTCTTTTCCATCCGGACATACCATCACGGCATTTTCCATTGCCGTTCCATTGGGGCTGTTTTATCCCTCGCTGATGGTGGGTCTTTTGTTCTGCGCCGTAAGCATCGCGATTTCCCGTGTGATGCTTGGACTGCACTTCCTGAGCGACGTTTTGGCTGGATGCGCGATCGGTGTGTTGTTGGGGGCAGTCGCCGCTGCGGTAATCTGACGGCATGAGGCTTAGCGCCGTCGCGCTTCTGTTGTGGACGTGTTTCGTTTGTCTGGCGGGGAAACCGCAGCCGCGTGTCGGCGATGGTCGCGCGGGCAATACTTCCGCGTCGGTTCAGGCAACGGTGTATGCGGATGCCGAATCGGTAAAGCAGGAGGTGGGTGACGATCTAGGCGGCTATTACGTAGTCGTACGAGTCACCCTGACTCCAAAAGCCGGTAAGCTTCCGGTTCAGCTTGACGACTTTCAATTGAAGACGGACAAGGATGGCGAGCGCGCGCATCCCTTCGCGCCCACGCAGATCGCAGGGCAAGGCGTACTGATTGTCAGCGAGACAGCAAACGGGGGCGGTGGAGCGGGGACGCATCGCAATCGGCCAACCTTCGGTGGAATGGGGGGCATGGGTGGGTCCGGCGGCGGCGTTGGCAATGCTGCCACCACCATGGGTGCGGAAGGCAAGATGAAACAGGACGAGAAAGAGAACCCGTTGGTGAAAGTTCTAGCGGCAAAGATGCTTCCGGAAAATGAGACGGCGACGCGGGTTTCGGGCCTTCTCTATTTCCCGATGAACTCGAAACAGAAGGTGAAGGATCTGGAGCTTAACTACACCACGCCTACCGGCAAGATTACGGTTCGGTTTCGCTAGTGAGGATTTCCGAACTCGATACACCGGCGCTGCTGGTGGATCTCGACATCATGGATCGGAACCTGCGGCATGTCGCCGGTTATGCCAGACAGCATGGACTTCGCCTGCGACCGCATACAAAGACGCACAAG
>CAXSIG010000562.1:686-4135 GCA_964237255.1 uncultured Bryobacteraceae bacterium | reverse complement strand
CACAACACCACGATCTCCCGGTCAAAGTGTCGTCCTTTGAACAGTTCCTCGACCGCTATGAATCGGGCCATCCGTCGATCATCCCAACTCCCCGGAAGTTTGCACCAGAACCCTTCTTATCACCGCATCAGTATCGCTTTTATGGCGACACTGCGACACTAGATCGATCTAAAGTTTCGGCAGGGTCTGCCTATGCTTTTTCATGCCTTTCGTGTTGTACGAAATCGGTTAAGAAACCGCGGATTTCTCCGCGCACGCGACGGAACATCGCTAATCTTTCGTTTTCTGTCCCCTTCAACTCCGCTGGATTGTCAAAATCTCTATGGATCCGCTTGGCTGGTCCGAGAAAGATGGCGCAGTTTTCCTTAACACTGTTACAAATGCTGATTACATAATCGAAGCGTTGTTCATCGAATTCCTCTACGGATTTGGAGCGATGCCCGCTGATATCGATTCCCAACTCGCTCATCACTTTGATCGCTTCCTGTCGTATGGTGGACGGTTCTATTCCCGCACTTTCGACTTCGAAGCGATCTCCGGCATCATGGCGCAATAATCCTTCTGCCATTTGGCTACGTGCGGAATTGCAACTGCAAAGGATCAGAACTCTCTTTTTCATGTTTTCTGTCTTGTGCTTGTAGGTGTTTTTAATTAGCGGATTATTCCAGAATAAGACAACGACAGAGGGTCAGAAGTTTACATACTGGCCCGTTATCGGAATCGCTAGAGGGCGTCCGGCCTATTCCTGGCGACGGCTTTCTTCGTAGCATCAGAGGAACTCTCTGGAGCGTACACTGAAAAACGCATGTGGTTCGCTTTCGTTGTCGCTGCAGTTACAACAATCTTCCTGGTTGGCCGCTCGGCAGTAATCGTTTTACGACTTTGCAGTTGCCGTCATAGCGTTAGCCAACTTCGCAAACGAAACCGTTTCTGATCACCCGGGTATTAAGGGCGGTGGACACCGCGCGGGATAAGTCGCCGAGACACGCCTTGCTTGTCTGCTGATGCTGAGATCTGTCCCGATGGCCGCCTTTGGATTTATAGCTGAACGGGTTTGGAAGAATCTTGACATAATAGGGCTGCGAAAGGCATGCCGATCGTAAAACGCCACGTTTTTCTGTCCTACAGCCGCGAAAACTTTGCAGACGCTGCGCGGCTCCGGGACGATCTAATGGCTGCCGGTGAACGCGTTTGGTGGGACCAGGACATCCATCCCGGTCTCGACTGGAGGCGCGAGGTGCGCAGGGCCATGCGGCAAGCGTATGCAGTGGTCGCGTGCTTCTCTTCTCAAATGGAGCAACGGGTTGAATCAGGCATGTTGCCTGAAGTAAGGGATGCCATAGAGCTTTATCGGGCACGTAAGCCGGGGAGCGTATTTCTCATTCCGGTTCGATTCTCAGACTGTGAGATCCCGGATCTAGCGATAGACAGCAAGACCACTCTGGACGACATCCAAATTGTCGATTTATTTCCACCCTCGGCGCGCGCATCAGCCGTGTCCCGGCTGATTGAGGCAATTCGGTTAGTGCCGTTCTCTGAGCCGGGCCGTCCTAAAGATTTTTCGAGTGATCGTCCGCGAGACAAGACCAAACTTTCCGTGGCCGGTGCGTCAATCGCCTTAGTGGTAGCCGTGTGCGAATTTGCCAACTGGAATTGGCGCTGGATGATGTCCGCCCCAGAGTCGCCCTCGCAACACTTTACCGCCCCCCTGCCGCTTGCGACGGAACGTACCGGTAACGCTGCGCCTGCTATTAATAATTTGTCCCGCAGCACGCAAGCTCCCTTAATCGGTATAAGGCGGCAGGCCACAGCGCCTCATTTGTGGACTGTGACAGGCTATGTCGTCGACGACGGTGGGCGTCCTCTGCCCAACACGAAACTCACGCTGCCGGAGTTAGGCATAGATGCTCTTACGGATGCCCGCGGGCACTTCTCAATCACTGCGCAGGACCAAAACAAGGCGCACACCCGGCTTATTGCTACCAAGGCTTGTTATGAAACTTGGACGACGGAAATCCCCAGCAACGACCCGGGTTTCTCCTTTGTGATGAAGAGAACAGTATGCGACCCCCCACAGTAGCGGCACTGATCCTTTGGGTGGCTGGCTCCGGGGACATGCGCGCCGGACAGCAACCGGAGCTCCGGCTGTTTTTGGTCCAGGGAATCCAAGGACGACTACCAGTGGCGAACGCCACGGTCGGTCTGCGCGAATCGGACGCGTCCCGCACTACAACGTCAACTGGCTCCGTATTGATCCCGGTGCCGCCGGGCAAGCGCCCCGACAGTGACGTCACGGTGTATGTAACTTGGAAAGACTGGGTGGTTTCCGCTCCGGCTGGGGGACGTGTCCGTGTACCTGCTAATCCTGACACGCCTATTGAAATTGAACTACTGCCAAAAGGCTCCCCCAAACTGTTGAGTCATGAGGCGCTGGTAATAATGCTGGAGCAAGTTGCAGCCATTCGTAACGGCGGGAAGGGTGGCGATAACGGTAGCGCTGACCCGCTAACAGCCTACATCCGACAGTGGGCTAGTGCGCAGGGCTTCGATCTGGCTCAAGTGCGGCAAGCACTGCACGAGTTCGCCAAGATCCAGCGGGAGAGCGGCGAAGACCCCTACAAGATCGGTTTAGCCGCATTGTATGAGCGTGCGTTTGCTAAGGCTGCGGTGGATTTCGAAAAGGCCGCCGAGCAAGCCGAACAGAACCTGAAGCAACTGACGGGGCAGATCACCGTTCAGAGGAGACGCAGAACCCAGGCGTATCAACGGCAGGGAGACGCGTACACGCTGAACCGGCAATGGGACTCTGCTATCAATACTTATCGGCGCGCTTTGGACACATTAGAACCTGATGGTGACCCTTACACAAGGCTCAGGATAAGTGGTTCTTTGGCAGGAGTGCTCAATGAGCGCGCTCTTCAAGCCCCAGAGCCCCAAGCCCGCAAACTTTTCGACGACGCCATCAGCACTCTCGAAGCAATGCGCACTCAGGCAAACGCCAAATCTTTCTTTTCGAAGACGACCCAAGCTGTTTATATTTTGGGCATGGCGCAGGCATATTCCGGAATCGGGAACACACTTACCGGAGAGAGGGCCATTCAGTATCAGCAGCGCGCGCTCCAGACGATTCTACAGATTAACAGTGCAGATCTGCTAACGCCTGCGGCGCAGGCCGCACTACATGTAATGGAAGGGCAGATTTTGTACTCAATTGGGATACTGTCCGAGGTCGCCAGACCGACGCTCGAAGAATCGGCCAAACAGATCCGTCTCGGGATCGAGCAGCTACATAGCGCAGCCGACAGAGTATCAAAGGCGCTAGCCGAGGTTGACCTGGCTATCACCCTCGCTTTGCTGTCCTCCTACTATGTAGACGAACCGGCAATTCAAGTGGCCACAGAGGCAGTTTCAGCCGCAACTTCGGCTTTAACGGTTCTGACGCCTGAAGC
>CAXSIG010000562.1:0-676 GCA_964237255.1 uncultured Bryobacteraceae bacterium | reverse complement strand
TGCCATCACCGTTCTCGGGACAACAAAGCTCTATCTCGGGCGCTCTACGCTGGGCGACGTTGCGCGTCGTCACCGACAGGAGGCCGTTGACTTGATTCGACCAATTGTGTTCTCTCCATGGGGCGGCCAGGATTCTTCTCGTTTGGCAATGATTCAGGGCATTTTCGCAATCGCGCTTTCCGAATTGGCGGACTCGTCCAAGGTGTCCGCATATCAGTTATTAGCAGAGTCGCTGGAGCAGTTCCACAAGGCCCAACAAGTCATCAGCCACGACAGCTATCCGCAACGATGGTCCATTATCGAAGGACAGAGGGCAATCGCGTTGCGGCGGCAAGGTCAGTTGCAGAGCAACACCAACCAAGCGATTTCGGTACTCGAGAATTCAGCTGAAAGCTTTCGAGTTGCTTTGGCAGGACAGTCGCCAAGTACTTCAGAATGGGCAGAAGGACATGTGGAGATGGCGACTGCGTTTCGGGAACTTGCTTCTCGCAAGCCAGCGCGAGAAGCGGGCCGATTACTTGAAGAGTCGATTCGCGCGTGCGAGATCGCCATGATGACCGTCACGCCAGAACGATCGCCTCGTGTGTATCGTATGGCGACGGAGGCAATCGCGGCGAGTAGGGCGCAATTAAAAGCGCTTAGTTTGAGTTCTGTACGATGAGTCGTTGATGGCTGT
>CAXSIG010000561.1:2949-4149 GCA_964237255.1 uncultured Bryobacteraceae bacterium | reverse complement strand
CCGCCGCCGGTTTCGCCCGCAGTACCGCCTGAATCAATGTCGAAGCGTTTTCCACCAGCTTCTCCGGAGTAAAGCTCAGCTTCCCGACCGGGGCATGAATGATGCCGGTCTTATCGACGCGAAACTCCACCTTACCGGCCTTGATTTCGCGAATCGCATCCGCGACATTGACAGTAACGGTTCCGGTTTTCGGATTCGGCATCAAACCGCGCGGCCCGAGTACCTTACCGAGTTTACCGACGGATCGCATCATGTCAGGGGTCGCGATCATGGCGTCATAATCCACCCAGCCTTCCGACTGAATCTTGTTCACCATGTCTTCGCCGCCGAAAAAATCGGCGCCAGCTTCCTGGGCTTCGCGAATTTTGTCGCCCGACGCAATCACGAGGACAATCTTCTTCTTACCCAAACCATTCGGCATGACCACAGTGCCGCGAACCATTTGATCGGCGTGTTTTGGATCGACACCGAGGCGCATGTGAACCTCGACCGTCTCATCGAACTTCGCAAATTTGATCTTTTTAAGAAGGTCTACCGCTGCCGTAAGCTCGTACGGGTGGGTCTCGACCTGTTTAGACGCGGATGTGTATTTCTTGCCTGATTTTCTTGCCATTTCTCCTCATTGGTGCAAGCGGCCTGCGCGAAACCGAATACACGCATGCCTCCCACTGAGCCCAACTGCTTGGGACACTTCACACTAGCATGGCACTGGGGCATTGCACAAGTTAACCGAGCCACGCTGGATTCTTTGCAGTTGAATCGAAGTGGGAAGTGGTTTTGAAAAGCTCGTATTTACCGGTCATGGAGGCTTGTTTGGCTTTCGCGCCCAGAGCTGCCATTTCTTGTGGCGTCATACGCTTGAAGTTCTTAACTACCTCCAGGCTTTGTTCCAGGTATTCGATTTTGTCTATCCCGTGGATCACAACGGAGGTGGGCTGGCTGAGCGCGTATCGCAGACATTCCGCGTGGCCGGCTACCTTGCTTTCCAGGATGAATTTCCCGCCCATGGATTTCATGGTCTGGACCGCAATCCCTTGTTTCACCGCCACGGGCATTACTTCATGGACGAAGCTGCGGAAATTCCAATCCATGATGTTGGAGGGAAACAGCACCGCGTCGAAATGGAAGCCTTTCTCCTCTGCCAGAGAAAGCATGCGGAGGTGCACGGCAGGATCTTTGTGTCCGGTGAAACCGATATAG
>CAXSIG010000561.1:0-2939 GCA_964237255.1 uncultured Bryobacteraceae bacterium | reverse complement strand
CTTGCCTGCCTTTTTCGCTTCGATGAAACCCTCGAGAGCACCCCCGGGCGCGAAGAAGCGGTCGGCATCTTCCATCCGGATGGTTTCGTGGAACTGGAGGAGATCGACGTGATCGGTTTGGAGGCGCTTCAATGATTCGTCGAGTTGCTTCAATGTCAAATCTTTTGTGCGGCCATCTGTTTTGGTCATCAGGAACACTTTTTGGCGATACCCATCGCGAAGAGCTTTGCCCATCTTGATTTCACCCTGGCCGTTGCCGTTGTTGTAGTCCCACGCGTTGTCCATGAAGTTCACGCCGCGGTCGATAGCTGTGCGAACGATGCGAGTTGCAAGGTCCTCAGAGGAAGTCTGGCCGATATGCGATCCGCCAATACCCAAAACGGAGACGGTCTCACCGGTCTTGCCGAAGCTGCGGTAAAGCATCTCGCCCTTGCGCGTCTGAGTGGGAAGCGGCAGTTGCGATATTTCCGCATCTGTTGCTGCCGAAGCGACCGATGCTGCCGCAAGGCCCGCGCCTAGGACAGTTCGCCGGTGAAAGTTCGACTTGTGGGACATGGTCAGATGCCAGCAAACACCACGCCAGTGAGAGTTTTCGCGCATGATAGCGTGGAGTTTACGGGCAGAGGACATTGAAGGCTTTCGCTCAGCTTTACTCCGCGCTCGACGAAACAACAAAAACCGGACTCAAGACCGATGCGCTGGTTCAATACTTCAGCACCGTTCCTGCCGAAGATGCCGTTTGGGCGATTCACTTTCTGATTGGCCGGCGACCGAAGCGCTTGATCGAGACACGCAAGCTGGTGGATTGGGCGATTGAGGAATCGGGGTCGCCGGCGTGGTTGTTTGAAGAGTCGTATCACGCGGTGGGGGATCTTGCGGAGACGATTGCGCTGCTGCTGCCCGATGCCGAGCGGTCCAGCGACCGTCCGCTGCATTACTGGGTAGAAGAACGGCTGCTCCCTCTCGCGCGTTGGGAAGATACCGAGCGTAAGGCGAGTTTGCTCGAGGGCTGGCGCGATATGGACGATGGGCAGCGCTTCGTGTGGAACAAGCTGATCACCGGCGCGTTTCGCGTGGGCGTGTCGCAAAGCTTGGTGGTGCGTGCGCTGGCGCAGGTATCGGGCGTGGATGGCAATGTGATCGCGCACCGCATGATGGGGGATTGGTCACCCTCGCCGGATTTTTATACACAGTTGATTGCGAAGGAATCCGCGGATGCGGATATCAGCCGTCCGTATCCGTTCTTCCTGGCGTATCCGATTGAGGGCGAGATCGGGCAGCTGGGCGACATCGGGGATTGGCAGATCGAGTGGAAGTGGGACGGCATTCGAAGTCAGTTGGTCCGGCGCAAGTTCCGTACGTTCATCTGGTCTCGTGGAGAAGAGTTGGTCACGGAGCGGTTCCCGGAGTTGGAGGCGTTGGGCAGCGTGATTCCGGAGGGTACGGTGATCGATGGAGAGATCCTGCCCTGGAAGGATGGCGCGCCTTTGCCGTTCGCGCAGATGCAGCGGCGTATTGGTCGCAAGGTGTTGGGTGCGAAGATTCTTGCCGACGTGCCGGTGGTGATCCTGGCTTACGACCTTTTGGAGTGGGGCGGCGTAGACATTCGCGAGCGGCCAATTGAAGAGCGCCGGAGATTGTTGGGCGACCTTGTGCACGCTACGCGCGATAGCAATCGGCTGCTGCTGTCGAATGTTGTCAACGCGGCTTCCTGGGAGGAGTTGATTGCGCTTCGCAGTGAATCGCGTGAGCGCAAGGTAGAGGGTTTCATGTTGAAGCGCCATGGGTCGCCGTATCGCGTGGGGCGTCGGCGTGGGGATTGGTGGAAGTGGAAGATCGAGCCGTTCTCGGTGGATTGCGTGATGTTGTATGCGCAGCCGGGAAGTGGTCGTCGCGCCAGCTTGTTTACCGATTACACGTTCGGCGTTTGGGACCAAGGAACGCTGGTGCCGTTTGCGAAGGCCTACTCCGGTTTGACGGATGAAGAGATTCGCAAGGTGGACGCTTGGGTTAGACGCAACACGGTGGAGAAGTTTGGGCCGGTGCGGTCGGTGAAGCCGGAGTTGGTGTTTGAACTGGCGTTCGAAGGAATTCAATTGAGCACTCGCCATAAGTCGGGGATCGCGGTGCGGTTTCCCCGGATCGCGAAGTGGCGGATGGACAAGCCTGCTACAGAAGCGGATTCCATAGAGACAATACGCGCGCTGATTGCCGGAGCGAAATCCTGAAGCCGCTTGAAACCGTCCGCAAGTGGTTCCGCTCTCGAGGATGGAAGCCGTTCGAGTTTCAAGAAGAAGTGTGGAACGCTTACCTGAATGGCGAGAGCGGACTGATTCACGCCGCGACGGGGACGGGCAAGACGTTGGCCGCTTGGGTGGGCCCGCTGCTGGAGTGGATGGATAGCGATGGCGAGGTCAATCCGCCGTTGCGCGTCCTTTGGATTACACCATTGCGAGCGCTGGTGGCCGATACGGAGAATTCGCTTCGGATGGCGCTTGAGGGCTTGAATATTCCTTGGCGGCTGGAGCAGCGGACGGGGGATACAAAGGCGTCGATTCGGGCGCGGCAGAAGAAGCAGATGCCTAGCGCGCTGGTGACAACGCCCGAGAGTCTGGCGTTGCTGCTGGCTCGGGAGGATGCCCCAAAGATGTTCGGGGATCTGCGGCTGGTGATCGCGGACGAGTGGCATGAACTGATGGGGTCGAAGCGCGGCGTGCAGACCGAGCTTGCGTTCGCACGGCTGCGGCGGTGGAATCCGGAGATGCGGACGTGGGGACTTTCTGCGACGCTCGGAAACCTGGATGTCGCGATGGCTACGCTGCTGGGCGAGGGCTGGCAGAAGGGTCGTATGGTGCGTGGGTTGGTGCCGAAAGAAGTGCGCGTCGATTCGCTGATCCCGCCCGAGATGGAGAACTTTCCTTGGGCGGGGCATCTTGGGG
>CAXSIG010000560.1:3347-4165 GCA_964237255.1 uncultured Bryobacteraceae bacterium | reverse complement strand
CGCCGCGCAGTTACAACGGGCTTATCGGTACGATTCGCGGACTGCTCGATTGGATGGTCGTTCACGAAGTGCTCCCTGAGTCGCCGCTGCGCTGTGAAACCCGGCGCGTCACTCCTCCTCGGCGGCCATTCCTCTTCAACCCCGATCAGACACGGCTCCTCCTCGAGTTGCCGAAAAGCTGCCCAGTAATCCGCGAGCGCAGACGCGCGGTGAGACTTACCGGATAATCTTCGCGCTGCTTTATGGTCTGGGGCTCCGCGTTGGGGAAGCATCGCGATTGTGCCGCAAGGATATCGATCTCGACCAGCAGTTTCTGATCATTCGCCATACGAAGCGAGTGGGGTGAAGGGGGGGCATAAGCTCGAAAGAAGATCGCCCGCTCAGTTGTTGACGGTCGCCCCTGCTTCAGGTACTCGAGGAGAGCCTCGCCCATTGGCGGGGTCAAAGGGTATGCGGTCGAATGTCCTGCTTTACATCCGGGAATGTGGAGGCGGTCGCGCTTCCAGTCGAGGTCATTCAGGGTCAACGCAGCGACTTCACGACCCCGCAGCCCATACGTTACCAGAAGCAGGAGGATTGCGTAGTCACGCTTGCCAACCGCACTTCGTCGGTCAACCTTTCCGAGCATCTGCTCCACTTCGCCCCACGTAATCGAGCGTTGGCAAGTTCGAGAGACTCTAGCGGCGAGGCGATTCCATGGCCTCGTCCAGATCTCTGGTCATCAGGCCAGCGCGATAGAGGTACCGAAAGAATACTTTCAGAATGCTGCACAAGCTCTGCACCGATCTCTTGTCAATCGTCGCTCCGCTTTCGGTGAT
>CAXSIG010000560.1:0-3337 GCA_964237255.1 uncultured Bryobacteraceae bacterium | reverse complement strand
ACCCGACTTTGACCAAGTAGTCCTGAAGCCGCTGCCCGCCGCCTGATAGATCCGGAAGACTCTCTTGTGATTCACGAACTCTCCTTCGCGCCGCAGAAGCACTTCCAGGCGCCGGTATCCATACCGTGGCTGCTCTTGGGCTAGCTCTGTCAGTTTCTTTCGTAGCTGGTTGTCCTTCTCGGCATACGCTTGATAACGGAACGTCGATCGGGGGATGTGGGCCAGCTCGCAGGCTCTGCGCTGGGTGGCGGCAAACTCCTTCATCAGAAATGCCGCGTCCGCGCGTCTGTCTACGAGCTCAGTCCGTTTTTTATTAGCAGCGCCTTTAACATCTCGCGGTCCAGGCAGACTTCCGCCACCAACTTCTTTAGCCTGCTGTTTTCATCTTCCAAATGCCGCAGCTTGATCGCTTCGCTCGGTTCCATTCCGCCGTACTTCGCTTTCCAGGGAATAGATCGTATAGGTGCTTACACCCACCTCTCGCGCCATCTCAGCGGCTGTGCGGCCCGCTTCCAACTGCTTCATCACCGTGATGATCTGCTCATCGCTCAACTTCCTTCTCGTTTGCCATCTGTTCTCCCTTTTTCTTCGTCCGAATTAGTATTCCATCTCGGGCGAAAAACGGGGGTCATATATGGACTCAGCCCTGTTTGCAAGAGATCTCGGTCAAACGTTTTGAGGTAAGACTGCGTGCATATATCCGGCCTCGAAGTTGAGGGTGAATCACCCTCGGGCCCTGATGGAATCTGCGCTTCTTCTCCTTCAACAGGTCATCGGCCTCGAAGGCCCAGCCCCCGATCAGGTTTGAAAGAAGTCGGTCTACCCGGTTACGCCATCACTCGACACTCATGCAATCTTGAGGAATCTTTTTCCCGCCCTAGGCGGCGCGGCGGTATGGCTCATCGCGGGCCAAGAGAGCCCAGATGATCCGCGCGTTCTTATTCGCTACCGGGCAACACATGCTTTTGCTGTTCCCAGCTTCTTCTGCTTTTCTGCAATCCACTTACTGCGCGCGTCTTCTTTCTTAGAAGCTCGGAATACAACGGATCGCGAACCGTGTACGAGAAGTGTTCTCAAATAACAGTCACCTCTCTTGGTCATACCCGAGAGCCGCTGCTTTTCACCGCTGGAGTTCTGCCGGGGAACCAGCCCAAGCCAAGCCGCAAACTGACGCCCGTTCTTAAATGTGTTGCCATTTGAAATGGCAGCTATTACGGCGGTCGCTGTTACCGGGCCAATCCCCTCGACCTCTCCAATCCGCTGGCAAAGCGCGTTTTGCTGGAAAGCCTGGTTGATCTCCGATTCCATCGCCAGAATGCGCTGGTCCAGCGCTTGCAGCTCTTCATAGAGGCTGCGGAAAAGACGTTTGGCGAAGTCACTCAGGCGAGTGTCTTTGTCTTCGACGAGCTGTGGGAGTTCTCTTCTGCATGGGTCAGATGCTGCGGCAGAACGATACCGTACTCAGCGAGCAATCCGCGGATCTGATTCCCGATCTGGGTACGCGAACCGATCAGCCGGCTTCGGATCCGATGAAGAGCCTGCAGGTCTTGCTGTTCGACCGTCTTTCTCGGAACAAATCGCATCTGCGGCCGGCTCACTGCTTCACAGATCGCGGCGGCATCATTAGCATCGTTCTTTTGAGACATCAAATACGGCTTTACAACTGTGGCGCAACCAAGCGCACGGTATGCCCAAATGTCTCCAGAACACGAGCCCAGTGATGAGCTCCCTGGGTTGCTTCCAACCCGATCACACACTGAGGCAGGTTCGCAAAAAAGTCAGTCAGTTGCGCTCTCCTCAACCGCTTCTTGAATGTTGGCTTTCCATCACGATCAACCCCGTGTAGCTGGAAAACATTCTTCGCGGTATCCAGACCAACGACACTCGTTATCGGCATAGAGCTCCTTTGCCCTCCACCCTATCAAAGCCACTTCAAGGGCCGAGTCCATACCATCAGGTCAATTTCTTCCCGGCTCGGTTGCCGCCTATTCGAGAGAAGCCGCCTCAGGTGACGACCACCATATTCCTTCAAGTCAAACACGCAGGTTAAGGAATCCTTCTCCCCAAAATAGATCTATAAGGGACGCGGATTTGACGCATCAAGGTCGGAGGAATAAGCGGGCGATTCCGGGAACGACGTTTGAGTGGAGTCATAGATTGTCTTCACCATACGTCAGTCGGTGATCTGATCAGGAACATTAACCGCTCGCTCGAAGATTTCTCGCAGGCGATTATGCTATCAAGCGCAGACAAGCAGTTTGCTAAAAACTTCTGCATACCCTCTCAGGCCAGGGCACCCGAGTAAACGAACACGAGTTGTGCCGGTTAGGTGAGACCTGCGACAATCCGGGATTCTTGTTAGAAACAGCTTACGCAGATTCTGGAGAGGGGTTCGATGCCGGGTGGCTGAACTGGCGAACGCCATCGGACGCCGCCAGCAGAAGAAATTAGGGATCGAGTTCTGCGGAAATGGTACGCCCAAGACCGACAGTAAATTGTCCGATCATTGTGGCTGCGCTTACTGGCCCGCCTTGGCAGCCCGGGGTGATAATAGTGCCTGAGGGTGGCCCCTAGCCTGAAAGTCTCGATAACCTCAGCCCAGACTGCCGTCTTGCCCACGCGATCCTTAAGTTCATCAAAACTCTCCTCGATTGGACGTCTCCGAGTTCCAACCGGGATAATCAACACATGATTTGGGGATTTCAAATCCATTTGTATGCGGCTGTTGCGGCAATCATCCCGCATGTCGCTGATGATGATCGAAACACCATTCGGTTCCTCGGCCCCGGCACGCCGCGTCAGCGCATTAACCGCAGTGCAACGGCCTTGTGGCTTCAATTCCGCGAGGCGGCGAATTGCGGCGTCCAGCTTGTCGACCTCCAACGCGCGGTGCTGGACCCTGTTGTTCTGTGCTTTTGATTGTTGATCGGAACATGCCTTCTCCGCCTTTTGAACCGCCTCCTGACGGTAAACTCGGGACAATGCTTCAAGGTCACCTGAATTGTAAGGACCGGGGCACAGGATTGAGACATGGCCCTGAACGAAGAGGCGGACTATCGGCTCAGCGCCATAAGCATCCTCATAGAACGGAATGAGTGAAATCGCCAGATCGGCCGGGCCATCATATACTCTCAGCCATGCCGAAACTCTTGTAAGCAGTTGGCTAACTTCTCCGGCGCGTGGAGATGGTGAGACATCGGCGTAGATATACACGGGAGTCTCGGCGGCGTATGCAGGACTCGAAATTAAAGAGCCGGCGGCCGCTGCGATCAGAATCGCCGCCGCGGGCCCGAGCCACCTTGGGCGCGAAACCGCAGGGCCAACGCCAACGGCGTGT
>CAXSIG010000559.1:1117-4169 GCA_964237255.1 uncultured Bryobacteraceae bacterium | reverse complement strand
CACCTCGTCGTAAATGTTGAATTTGTCCGGGTTCGGTGTTGACAGATCGGAAAAGACAAGCTGGGTGTGGCGCAGATGGACACCGGCTTCCCAGGTTGCGTGAATCTTGTCGATCGCACGGCTGACCTTCGTGTCATACGGCTCTACGGAAGGATCGACGATTCGCATATCCAGCGCCGCCTTCCTGCCGTCGCCCGTGATCTTCAGCATGTTATCAACGGATGGATCGACGTTTTTAGTCTTCAGGTCCTTGGCGCGTTCCACGAGCGTAGCGACAAACGCCTTCAGTTCAGGCGATGCCGGTGCCGCTGTGATCTGCGGCTTACCCCCGTCCAGTTCCGGGCGCGGCAGCTTCAGCATGTCCGCCGTCTGCACATCCGCGAAGGTGCGGAACATCGACAGCAATTCGGGCAGGTTCACGAACTTCGCGAAGCGCGTATGCATCCGGTATCCCGACCCATCTGGCGCGAGCTCCAGCGATGTGACTGCTTCTCCGAAGTTCGCCGCCCAGGCATCGAAGTGTTCCACGCCAGCCGCTTTCATGGCTTTCGGCGCAAGGTACCGCTGAAGCGTGTACATCTCGGCCATGGTGTTTGAAATCGGCGTTCCGGTCGCGAATACGACGACGCCCTTGCGCTCCGCGAGGTATTGCGTTTTAAGATACATGTCCAACGCGCGGTTGCTCTCGGTATTCGGCAGGCCAGCGATGCGCTGCATCTTGGTTAAATACGATAAATTTTTGTAGAAATCCGACTCGTCAACAAAGACGCGGTCGATTCCCATCTGCTCGAACGTGACACCGTCGTCCTTATTCTCGCGGTCGGCGCGCTCCTTCAGCTTCGCGGTCAAACGCTTCTTCGCTTTCTCCAACTCCTTCACGATGCGGCGGTCGCCCTTAGACTGCTTCAGTTCGCTAGCTGCATCCTCAAGCTGGTCGATCTGCTTGCTGACGAACTGTTCGAACGTGTCGTCGGAAACGGGAATCTTCTCGAATGAGTTATGAGACACAATCACCGCGTCGTAGTTGCCCGTCGCTATCCGTGCCATGGCTTTCTGCCGATTGCCGGTGCTGAAGTGATCCTTTCCGGCGACAAAAATGTGTGCCTGCGGGTATAGCTGAACGAATGCCGATCCCCACTGTTCGACAAGGTGATTTGGAACGACAATCATCGGCTTAGCAGCGAGGCCGAGCCGCTTTAACTCCATGCAAGCTGCCGTTATGGTCCAGCTCTTGCCCGAACCGACCACGTGCGCCAGCAACGTATTGTCGTTCTGGATAGTCCGCCAGACAGCATCCTTTTGATGCTTGTCTAGGTCGTTCTCTCGCAGCATGGATCGGCACATGCCTGGGAAGGTCTGATGCGATCCGTCGTACGTCCGCAGCCGGATATTGTTGAACGTGTCGTTATAGTGACGGGAAAGCCGCTGGGCGCGGGCGTCGTCCTGCCAAACCCATTCGCTGAACTTTTCCTTAAGCTTCTGCTGCATCTCGCGCGCGGCGATGGTCTCCTGCTGGTTAACGATGCGCTTGTCATCGGGTAGCTCGTCGTAAATCGTAGGCGTCCGTCCGTTTAGAGAATCGTCGATCAGGTCAATGGCTTTCGCCCTGGCGGTGCCGTAGGTGGTTGAGTTGGTGACGCTGTTCTTTGCGTTCCAATCCGCTGTGATGGCCCAGGAAGCGATGGTTCCGGAATGGCTTACCTCGATGGAGTCTTTTCTAACATCCAGCGTTTCGACAATAAACCGTTTGACATCGCTGGCCGGTATCCACGATGAACCGAGACGGGCGCTGATATCCCCCGGCAGCAGGTCGGCAGGCTGGATCGCCTTGAGGGCCTCGACATTGCGCGAATAGGCGGGATCTAGGGCGGACGCGGCCTCGGCTGTTTTCAGCTTGGCCCGGACATCGCCGCTCAAATATTGGTCCGCTGTTTCCCACTCGCTTTCGGGGTTGCGGTAGATCATCGCATCAAGTTCGCGCTGCATCTGCTTTTCGGAATGGCCGGTGAGCCTCGCCATGGTAGGCCAATCGATGCGGCTGGTCTCGTTTAGCGAAATGGCCAGAGCTTCCGCCGCCGTTTCAACATGATCGACGCTCTTGTTTTTCTGAAGCGTGCGTTTCTCGAAAATGGCCGTCTTTGTCGCCGTTTTCGTTTCGGCGTTATAGTTTTCAAGCGAAAGAAGAAGCGGCTGGTCTGGATCGCCGCCAAATGCCCGGATGTTTTCGCGAGAAGAAAGCGGGCCGTGCTGTCGGGTGAACGCGTCGTATTGCCGGTTCAGTTCCGCCCGCGCGCCCGCGATTTCCTCGTCCGATAGATCGTCGAGCTGCGTCCTGAACACCTCGCGGACGGCGTCCCGTATAGCCATTTGTCCACGCACTCGGGCGGCGGCGGTTCCCGAAAGTGATGTCGGTTCAAAGTCGTTGCCGTTGCGGATGTAAATCTCGCCGTTGCGTTCGGCATAGGCTCCGTCCTTGATGCCGGTGAAAGCTTCGGCGTCGAGGACAGCTTTGGGTGGCGGGCGCTGCCGATCTCTTGGGACGTACACCCCGGCAGGAAGCCGTGCGACCGCACTGGACAGAAGCTCCGCAGTGAGTTCGCCCGCCAGCGTCGGCTCATTGTTCCCGTACATTCCGCGTTCGAGCCTCATCTGCCCGAGCATCATTTCCGGGTTACGCGCGAAGTATTCGTTTACGTGCGTCGTTTCTTCGTGGCCGACGCTAACAGGCCCAAGCGACCGCCATGCGTGGCCAGCGGATGCAACGCCCGGCTCACGCTTTCTCAGAAACAGAATGTCAGTGGTGACTTCGGTCCCGGCATTGCCCTTGAACGCGGTGTTGGGCAGGCGGATAGCGCCAAGCAAGTCGGCGCAGCCATCGAGATGACGGCGCACATCCTCGCTCAACTTGTCCATCGTGTAGCGGCTGGTGATCAGCGCCATGACGCCGCCGGGCCGGACCTTCTCAAGCGACTTGGCAAAAAAGTAATCGTGGATAGAGCGGGTCATTGACCGCCTCATCGCTGGATCATGGACGGCGTAGTCTCCGAAGGGA
>CAXSIG010000559.1:372-1107 GCA_964237255.1 uncultured Bryobacteraceae bacterium | reverse complement strand
CGTTGCCTACTGCGACATCGAAATAGTTGTCGGGAAGCGGCGTTTCCTCGAAGCCCTTGGCGAATATCGTGGCATCGGGATAAAGCTTCTGGGCGATCCGGGCGGTAATGGAATCCAGTTCGACGCCGGTCCTGTGCGCAGCCTGCATATCGCCTGGCATCAGCCCGAAGAAGTGCCCGATGCCCATTGCCGGTTCAAGAACTTGCGCGCCCGGTCCGACGCCCAGGTGGCGCAGTCCATCCCAGATCGCTTTGATGACCATGGGTGACGTGTAGTGCGCGTTTGGGGTGGAGGCTTTGGCGGATTGGTACTCGGTGTCGGTGAGTAGGGCCTTGATGTCCCTGGCCGCTCCTGCCAGATGTTCGGGCGGGTAGTAATGGTTAAAGACGCTCGACATGGCACCCCAGCCGACGTACCGGGCAAGCTTGGCTTTCTCATCTTCGGTGGCTTCACGTTCTTCCGCCTCAACAGCCTTCAATGTGCGGATCGCCGCGACATTGTCCCGCGCCTTTTCGGCGATGCCGCCTAGCCCGATACGGTGGGCGTCGGTGATGCGGAAGTCGCGGGACGGCTTGGCCTCGGCTTCTTCTTCGAGGACAACTCGCTGGCTGTAAGAAACTGGCGCGTCGCTATCTCCCAGGCTTGGTGATATTCCATCTTCTGGATCGACACCAAGTGATGGAGAAGATTGCTGAATTGGCCCGCCGTCTCGGTCAGTTCCTTTTCCAATCTGTT
>CAXSIG010000559.1:0-362 GCA_964237255.1 uncultured Bryobacteraceae bacterium | reverse complement strand
GGCTGGTGCCGTTTCCAGTGCGACAGTATCATATTGCTCAGACGGTCCTGTTCCATGAATCTGCTCGTTCGCCACGACCACAAGCGGCGGCGGCATTGGCGCAGCTATAGGCTGATCCGCGAAGAGGTCAAGCTGGTTGCTGAAGTCCGGGGTGACCGGCTTTGTTCGGCGAAGAAACGAAGGCAAGCGCATTACTCCATGTGCAATATCGGATCAATCAATGCAAGCGTGGTGGTGAGGGTTGCCTTCGCGAATCGGTACTGCTTCAGGTGAGAGCTAAGCGGCTTTTGTCATTGCCCTGGCGCTGAACTGCGCGCGCACGATGGCCGCCGCTACGGGCGGACAAACGCTGTTGCCGCACA
>CAXSIG010000558.1:1613-4169 GCA_964237255.1 uncultured Bryobacteraceae bacterium | reverse complement strand
GATCGCCCTCCTGGATAACCTCCCAAGAGTCTCCGCAGACAGTTTCGCGCGGATAGGGTAAAGAGATAGCCCCGAAGTCCTCGGTTTCAGTTGCCTCGCCAACACGCGCCAGCAACGCGGTACCTTGTCCAGGCGCTGAGTAGACCTGGTAGGAAGACAATCGTCCAACCGCGCCCAGACCTGTTCCCATTGTGCCGCCGGAGGAGTAGCCGTCCTCAAAGCAGCGTTCCGGATTCTCCATGCCGGGACCTGTATCGAGCGACAGCACTCTCAGCGAAGGACCGGCCATGGCGCGCATAACCAGCGTGCCTCCCCCCGCATGCTTGATCAGATTTGTCCCCAGTTCCGTTACCACCAGGGCGCAATTTTCGCAGCGGCTAACATCCAGATCCGAGTCGTGCGCCTTGTCGCGCAACATCTCGGTCGCAACACGGCGAGCTTCCGCCACGTCGGTCGCATTGTTGACGGACACAGCCGCATCGGGTCGCGTCATTTCCACCGGAGAATCGACACGCGCGTGCCGACTCCAACCTCGCTCCACAAATCGAATTCGTCAACCAGGCGTTTGGAGCCGGGGAGACCAAGGCCCATTCCATTGCCTGTGGTGTAGCCGTTTTCCATGGCGCGGTTGAGGTCGGGAATCCCGGGACCCTGGTCTTCAAACGTCATACGAACGCCACGCCTGCCATCTTGTTCCACCTCTTCAAAGAGGACCGTCCCGCCACCTCCGTAGGTAACTGTGTTGCGGGCGAGTTCGCTTGCAGCGGTAATGATCTTGGTTTGATCCGTAAGCTTGAGCCCGATACGCGCGGAAATGGTCCTCGCATGTTGACGGATTATCACAACATCGTCAGACGATTGCAGGGGCACAGTTTCGGACCGCAGAACGGTCATCCGAGAGAAGCTTCAAGAAGTGCGGTGCCTTTTTCGATATTCAGCGCGGTTTTAATGCCCTCCAACGAAACACCAAGTTCCACCAGCGTCATCGCGACAGAAGGCCGCATGCCAACCACTACGGTCTCCGCATTCAACATACGGGACATGGCGGCAATGGTGGATAGCATGCGTCCGATGAAGGAATCGACGATGTCGAGAGCTGAGATTTCGATGATGACGCCCTTGGCCCGGTCCGTGACGATCCGGTTGGTGAGATCGTCCTGGAGCGCTTGAGCAAGACGGTCATGCATGTCCACCTGGATGGAAACCAGCAATACCTGGCCAATGCGAAGGATTGGAATCCGTTCCACTGATTAACCCTTTTTGACGACTGTAAGATTCAGCTTTTCGAGAGCGATAGCAAAGGCGTCCGCCAGGCTGGCCCTGGTGGTTACGGGGCCGAGATCGACGCCTAAGTGAACGATGGTGGCAGCGATTTGAGGACGAATGCCGCTGATGATACATTCAGCGCCCATCAAGCGGGCGGCGGCAACGGTTTTGATCAGATGCTGCGCCACTTGCGTGTCAACGGTAGGCACGCCGGTGATATCGATGATCGCAAGGCCGGCCCCGGTGGACACCACGGTGTTTAACAGAGTTTCCATAACGATCTGGGTACGCTGGGAGTCCAGCGTACCGATAAGCGGCAGCGCCAAAATTCCGTCCCACAGCTTGACTACAGGCGTGGATAGCTCCAGCAATTCGGTTTGCTGGCGAGTGATGACTTCCTGGCGACCCGCGATTGCGATTTCGGTAGTAAAAAGGCCAAGTTTATCGAGAATGAGGTTAAGGGCCCAAGTCAACTCGGCTGAACCTTCCTCTTTTTGCAGCAACTCGAAAATAGGCTGCTTAAGGGAGAACACGAACATCGCGGTCTCGGTTGGGCTGGCCCCTTGTTTAGTGCGCATGGCGGATAGTTCCGCCAAGAGTTCTTTCACCGGGTTCCATTCCGGACCGTTGAGTTTCTGCAACTCGCCGGTCTTCATGGCTGTGATCAGCGCTCCAAGGAAATGACGCGACTGAGCGGTTACTACTTCTGCTTTAAGGCCGGCTTTTCGAATGGAACTGTCGGCATTTTGGAGTGCCACCCAGGATGCAATGAGCCGACCTTCGTTCTCGGCCAGGACTTCGGAAAGTTTCGTGTTTGTGGATTGCGCCATCGGAAGGTTCTATACGTTCGCAATCATAGCTTAAGCTGGGGCACAGTTCTGGTTCACTCCCCGGGTATCTGCTTAAATTCCTTCCATCCGTAGCGATTTAGAAACCGATCTAGACGTCTAGCCCAATCGCCCGCATTAACTCGAGCGCATTGCTTTTCTCCACGACGCCGGGGCGGATTCGGTAGTCGAAAGTGATCCGGCCGGCTTCCAGGTGATCTTCAAAGTGTTGGTTTGCTTCGCCAATGTGGGTCAACGCCAAATCGTGAGTCGTGACCAGGCCGATCGCTCCGCGAGCGACGAGACCTCGGACAACGCCGTTGGCTCCAATTCCACGATCGTGCGAGTTGGTGCCGTTCAGCAATTCGTCTAACAGGAAGAGCGCCGGGCCCTGATCGGCGAGTTGCACGATGTCTCGGAGTCTGGTGATCTCGGCGTAGAAGCGCGACGTTCCGCCTTGAAG
>CAXSIG010000558.1:1140-1603 GCA_964237255.1 uncultured Bryobacteraceae bacterium | reverse complement strand
CGGAACTCCATCCGCACGATCTCCAAACCCCGCGCCCGGTTGGGCAGCAGCAGCCCAAACCAAGCCTTCAGGTTCCACGCCAGAGTCGTCATCACCATGTACGCCCAGTTGCTCAAAAGGTCGCGCACTGGCAGGCGCAGGGCGGCGGTGAGCCGACGTTCACGCTGCAAGACGGCGCGATGCTGTCGACGAACCTCGCCGATCTGAAGAATGCCGAGAGTCAGGCGCTTCGCTCGAACAGGAGCGCCCGCGAGAGCTAGTACAGCGTTGACTCCCACAGTGCGGAGATAGGTGCTTTTGCCGGACATGTTGGAACCGCTGATGACTACCAGCGAGTGAGACGGCTGAAGATCGACATTGTTGCGGACGCACTGCGCCTCTGGTAGAAGCGGATGCCCCAGTTGTTCACCGGCGAAGCCTTCGGCAAATTCGGGGAACAACTGGGGCATCCGCTTCTACCAGA
>CAXSIG010000558.1:0-1118 GCA_964237255.1 uncultured Bryobacteraceae bacterium | reverse complement strand
TCGCCATCGTTCGACGGCGAAGGCGATTTGAGTAGTCCAGAGCACCAGAGGACCGATAAGGCGCACTACCAGATTGTCGCGGGAGTGCAGAAGGTCGGTCAGGCGCTCTAATTCGTGAACGCGTTGCGATGCAGGCTTGCCCTCTACATCCAGCGCCGCCCTAAGCTGGGCAAGCCTGGTGGAAACGAACGTTTCGCGTTCGAAGCGGGCCAGCACTTCGGAGAGCAACCCTAAATCGTGGCTCGGCTGCTCTACTTCGCTGGTGATCCGGAGCACCGCTGAGCGGAGCGGAAGGGCGAACAAGCCATCTAGTGCGGCCACGAGGATCAGTGCAATACGCGTCCAGGGCGACGCCGTCGCGAAATACGCCACGATGAGCGCAACACCCAAAAGAGATAACACCAGCGCCGCCGGTTGACGCCACGGGGCGAAGCGGATTTGTTGCACGTTTCCCCATCGGGCCAGATCTTCGGGCATGACGCCGGTGCGGAAGTCTTCCCCCAAGGCTGCCAGTTCTTCCCGGAGTTCGGTGCGGCTGCGAAGTTCCTCAATGGCTTGATGTCGCGAGCGCAGTGTTTCGGCGTCGGCCGGCGCTTTCAGCCAAGCCGCTAGCTGCGCTTCGCCTGCCCGGGTGCGTGCGGTGGAGAGCAGTTCAAAGAGGGATCCTTTTCCGAAGAGATCGAGATCGTCGGCGTAGGGATGGTTAAGGTCGCGAAAGCGTTCGCCCGGCTCGCCCAAGCCGGTCCAGCGATCCTCAAGCCGTGCAAGACCCGCTTCGTAGTAGCGGATGCCGCGTTCAGCGAAGCGGCGTTGGCGCGCTGCGCGGGATTGGAGGAAGACCAGAATCCCGAACGCGACGGGCAGGAACCAGAGCGTCCAGAGCGCGTAGAAGGCGAGTGCTGTCGCCCCAGCGAAAACCGCCAGGCGAAGAAGACCGAGGCGTGCGTGAGCGCGGTCTGTTTGCGCCATGCGTTGCTGCGCGGTGGCGAGTCGCTGCTCATATTCGGCTCTTGGCGGGAAGGCGCTGGACACATTATCGAGTGTTACACTCGTGAGTGGTTTGGGGCGCGTAGCTCAGTTGGTTAGAGCGCTTCCTTCACACGGAAGAGGCCCGGGGT
>CAXSIG010000557.1:3101-4184 GCA_964237255.1 uncultured Bryobacteraceae bacterium | reverse complement strand
CGCCCGTCAAATACAGAGTTGCTGACCCGCCAGCTTTTGCTGAGGCGTTCCCCGCGACGAATCCCGCGGTATCAGCGAAGATCGCCGGAGCCGCTGTGCGATTTGGAATGAGTATCCAGCTACTTGGCCGTCGTTGTTTACCGCCAGCACGGCAGGTCCCGCGCCCACTTCATAGGGGATCAGCAGGTTGATCTGCGTTGGGGAGACATAAGAAAGCGGCGCAGCCACGCCATTGACCTGTGCCGACACCGCGCCGTTGGCGAACGGAAGAGATGTTCCGGTATTGGTCGCGGCAGCAGGGGCAAAGCCGTTCCCGAAAACCGTGTATAGCATTCCCGGACTTCCGGTTTTTCCTAACGACGCAGCATTCCCGGCCGCACTAATGGTTATGTTGTCGCTCCCGCCCAACACAAATAGGACCGGAACCGTTACCGTCGACGCCGAACCAGGAGACTGCAACACAATCAACGCCCGGTATGCGCCTGGCTCGTATCCTGCTCCGGAAGCCTTCAGTGCAATCTGGCCCGTACCTGTGCCGGAACGTTGCGAAAGTGTCAGCCACGCGGTCGACCGGTTCGCCGGTAATACCGTCGCCGTCCATGCCTGAGTCTTGTCCGACAATGTGACAGTCAGTGTTCCGTTTCCCGTGGCGCCTGAAGTCACGCTTGCGGGCGTCGTAGTGATTTGAGCGGGCGATGATGGCGGACCCGCGAAAGAGACCTGAAGCGATGTGGTCAAACCATTCGAGAGACTTACCGTCACGAACTCGCTGTCTCCCGGCGAATAGCCGCTCCAGCACAGCGTGCCGCTCAGGGATCCGAACGCCGTCAATCGTGACGTCCCGAAAATCGCCGGGATTTGCGACGTCAGGTCTAGACCTCCTTGGCTAAGAAGGGAAAGCGACGTCCTCCCACCATTTGTTTCATCAACGAATAGCTGCTGCGACCACTGGCACGAAGGGTCGGCCGCAAGATTCTGGGTCATGGTTAAGGGAACCAGCGTAGGGTTGAACCCACTGGACGACGTGGTGGGCCCGAGGAGCACTGCCGAAATCTGCCGTGTCCAGCTCTGACCGGTTGCGTC
>CAXSIG010000557.1:0-3091 GCA_964237255.1 uncultured Bryobacteraceae bacterium | reverse complement strand
TGCGTCGATTCCGGCAAAACCGAACGTTTTCGTCACCGGAAATCCCGATAGGTTGCGGAATGTGATCGTTTTGCTCGTGATACTGCCGCCCGCCGGAATGGAACCGGAAAGAAAGTATTGAGTCAGTGGCTGCGCCTGCCCGTCGATGGTAAACGCCGTCAACTGTGACGGCACACCGGCTAAATCACGCAGCGTAATTTGCTCTGTCCACAACCAACCCTGCGCGTCAAGGCCGGGAAAAACGGTAGAGGAAGAAAGTGACGGCACGATTGCCGCAATCCCAGTGGGAGCAATGACAGGAATACGGAGGCTCGTTCCGGCGCTGGTGAACATCGCATCACCAAAATACTGTGCATATACGGTGTAAGTGCTGGTTCCGCCCTTGCTAAGCAACCAGGCCGGAACAGTTATCGTGGCGGAGGAAACTCCCGACGTTACAGTCAATGGCGCGGATCCCAAGGCCACTTCCGTTCCCAGGACACTGAATTCCACTACGCCTGTTGGCGTTCCGCCCGCCCCCTGAGGGGTGACAATCGCTGTTAGTTGAACTGGATCGTTGAGCGTAGGCTTTAGGTTGCTTGCGGTAAGAGTAACAACTGCGCTTCCCACCGTGGTGTTCCACTTAGTGATAAATTCGTTTGCCTCAACCGAACCTAGCCCAGTGGCCAAGTCATATCCCGGCCCAGCCTTGTTACCGAAAGAACCGCTAAGACAACCGGGAGAACTTTGTACGCAAGTAACGATGTTGTCGCCGTCCACAATGTCGTGAAACGCGCTGGGAGCGGCCTGTGCCAGACGGTATAACTGCGGATTGATATTTCCCAAGCCCGCTCTTTTCTGAAATCCTTTGCTTACTTGATACTGATTCAGAATGGCGATGATTCCGGACATCGCGGGAGCGGACGCGGACGTTCCCGAAACTAGATAGTTCAGCCCGTTGTAGACGACAAAATAGGGGTCGTGGGCCGCTGCCGTCAGCGAAAGATCCGGCGTATCTCGAGCATGGTCGTTCGGGACGCCGGGTCCATTTTGCCATGCCGGTTTAGGATAAATGGCGCTTGGTCCGCCGCCCGACCCCGCTACCGACCGGCCTAGCGAGCTTTCGTTCCATGCCGCTTCCGGAATGTAAGAAAGAGCCGATCCCTGATTATTCGAATTCGTGGCGCTCCAGTATGTCCCGTTTCCTTCGACGAACATGGTTCCGCCCACCGCCGTCACTTCCGGCAGCGTCCCCGGAAACTGATTCTGCGGACCATGCGCCGCCCCCGCGGTGAACTGATCGAAACAGCCGGCCGCACCACCATCGCCCGAAGCGCTCAGAATGGTAATACCCTGCGCGTTGCCCTGCTGCATTACGCTGCGATAAAACTGCGGCGAAGCGTCATTTTCACAGGTAAACCAACTTACCGAAATGACCGGGGCAATATTCAGATTCACCGCAAAAGTAATGGCGGTAAACGGACTTGAGCCGTAAACATAGTAAATAGTGGCGCGGGGCGCGACCGCACCGGCCCACTCCACATCCAGGTTCGCTTCCGTATTCAGGTTGATAACGTCGTTGCCGTAGGGGAGCAGAATCGGATCGTTGGCTGGCAACCCGAAGCGCAACCGGAACGCCCGAACGTCTGCCAATGGCAACGCGGAAGCACCCACGATGACGATGCCTTGCCCGTTGCCATCAAAGCCGGAACGATAAACGCCCGCAAGGTTGTAAATGGTTGCGTAGTCCTCAGGCGATAGATAATGCGTAGAACCTGACGTGGTATTTGGTTCAGGCGCAGGCCCCACAATGTTTGCGTTCGATTCCGGAGGAAGTCGTTCAGACCCAGCACTCCCTCCACCACGTCCGCCAGTTCGACCGGCACCGCTGGTTCAGCCGTATTGGCGAAGCGGGAAGCGCCTTTCACGTGAAAACGGTGGATGGGCGTTCGAAAGGTCTGGGTAACTCGCGCGGCATTTCCACTGAACGCGATCCAGTTATGGCCCCGCGCCGATTCGTCAATCGCGAATCCTTCCCTGTGAAGCCAGGCGGTCACCTTCGCAAAGTCGCCCGTGCCCAAGCCGAATCGCGCGCCGAATTCTTCCGGTGTTAGCCATTGATGAAAGTGCGGTGAGGAAGGATTTTGTTGATCGACTAAAAGCCTGTCGAGTTCCGTTTGCTGGGCTGGCGCAGGTTTGAACGCCATGACCATGTGATCGATGTGAAACTCCGGGTCGACAGCGCCCCGGTCGTTGGCCGCGACAGCCAGGCGGTGTACGTGGCCTCGCAAACTCACGGTGGCTCGTCCGTCGATCGTACGCGTAATTCGATCCGTTGGCGCGGCAGATGCCGAGATACCCGCAATTAGCAGTAGCGCTGCGACGTTGAATTTCATAAATACCGACATTTAGTCTCCCAGCAATAGAACCGAAAAAATAACAATACTTCACTTTTGGAAAAGAGCAAAGAATATTACCGCGCTTGTGCCTAAATTCGAGCCACGCCGGGCGGCACTTGTAAGCGCATATGCTAATAGGGCGATGAAACAACTCCTATTGGCCTCAATCGCCCTAGCCCCTGTTCTGGCGCTACCTGCATTCGCTCAACGAAAGGCGACCATTGAGAATGTCCGCGAGATTCCGTTCTCCTCCGTTCCCAGTTTCCTGAAGCTGCCCGCCGGTGAATATCTTGGTGAAGCCGTCGCCGTGGCGACCAATTCCAAGGGACATATCTTCGTCTTCCATCGGAGCGCCAACACGCGGCTTTTCGAATTTGACAAAACCGGCAATTACCTCAAAGAGATCGGCAATGGGTATTACGGTTTCGAGTTTTCCCACTCCGTGCGCGTCGATAAGGACGACAACATCTGGACCGTCGACGAAGGTACCAATATGATTACCAAGTTCAGTCCGGAAGGCAGGGTGCTGATGGCGCTGGGCAGCAGGCCCCCCGCCGTCCTGGGCGCACAAGCCTACCCTGTGGGTCCGAATCCGCCGGCGCAGAAGTATGTCTTGTGCCGTCCGACAGACGTCGCTTGGGACCCGCAAGGCAACATTTTCGTGTCGGATGGATACTGCAACAACCGCGTCGTGAAGTACGACAAAGACGGCC
>CAXSIG010000556.1:1999-4196 GCA_964237255.1 uncultured Bryobacteraceae bacterium | reverse complement strand
GTACAGGAGTCCGTTCACCGACCGGACAAGCGCCCAGGACGCGGCGATTCCGACCAGCATTCCCGCAGCGGCGAGCGCAAGCGTTCGGACTACGATGTGACTTTGCACGTCGAACAGCGACGCTCCTAAGGCCATGCGTATCCCAATCTCCTGCGTCCTGCGACTCACTGAGTAGGAGATCAAACCGTAGATGCCCAGTGATGCCAGAAGCAGCGCGAATGCGGCAAAGCCGGCCAGCAGCAACACGATGAATCGGCGGGGCGATACGGCCCGGTCTACCAGCTGCTTGAGCGGACGCATCCCGCCTTTCGGTAGGTCAGGAGCGATGGGTCGCAACCCGTTATCGAGCGAGCGGGCCAATGTAGAGAACGGCAAAGCAGAGCGTACTACTAAATCCCAAGAACCGATGTCGCTACACTGCCGCAGAGGAAGATACATTTCGTTGCCCGCCTCTTTCTCAAGCGCCATGTGCCGTACGTCGCCCATCACTCCCACCACGACGCGATCGCTGCCGCATGGTTTGCCCATAACCTTGCCAAGAGGATTCTGTCCTGGCCAGAGCGTGCGGGCTAACGTCTCATTCACCACGATCACCTGAGCGGCAGTCGCGGTATCGTGCTCGCTGATATCGCGGCCCTGTTTCACGGTCATGCCCATCGCGGCGGCATATCCATCCGTAACGATGCGGACGAAGGCGGTTGGGTATTGATCGGGCGGGTAAACAACGCCTTTCGCTCCCGCTCCCCATGTGCGATTTGTGCCGAGGGGTAAGGCGTCCGCCAAGCCAGCCGATTCTACACCGGGGATGCTCCTTGCCCGACGAAGAGCTTCGTCCAGGTAACCGAGCTGTTGTTGTCTAGTCGAATAACGAGAATTCGGATCGATGCGAAGCGCCGCGGCACTCTCCGGTCGAAATCCCAAATGCACGTCCAGCACTTTTTCGAGACTCCGGATCAACAATCCGGAACCTACTAGCAAGACACACGCAAAGGCGATTTCAGAGATCACCAGAACGCTTCGAAGCCAGGTGTGCTCGAAGCTACCGCTCATTCCTCGCTGCCCAAGCGACGCATTCAATCGGAAGACCGAAACCTGCCACGCCGGCGCAAGACCGAGTGTCAGACCGGCCGTCATCGCAACCAGGATGGCAAACGCCAGGACGCGAAAGTTCACCTGAACGCTGCTGAGTAGAGGAAGATCGAACGCTGTCAGGTGAGCGATGCCGGTTGTTGCCGCCCACGTGAATGCAATCCCCAACACCGCTCCACAGCCTGTTAGAAGTAAGCTCTCCGTAAGTAACTGAAGGATTAGCCGGCCTCGACCAGCGCCCAAGGCGGCCCGTACCGCGATCTCTTTTTGCCTGGCAGCTGTGCGCGCCAGCATCAGGCTCGAAAGGTTTGCGCACACGATCAAGAGGACAACCCCGACGGCACTCGCGAGGATGACGAGCGCTGGCCGAACCTGCGCACTGATGTGTTCCGCGAGAAACGCGAGCTTCGGATGAAGCGAGTTGCGGTTCTTGTTCTCGTTCGTAATTTGGTCGCCCAAAATGTCGGCTTCCGACTGCGCTCGCGGCAGTGTTGCGCCGGGCTTCAACCTGCCGATCATCGCCATTGTGTTGCCCATGCGGTCGGTCCCCTGGTCAAGCGGGAATGGAGTAAATACGTCCGCATGCGTGCCCGGAGAAAAAATCGCTCCGAAGTCGAATGCCGGCGGCAAGACCCCCACCACCGTCGTAAGTTGGTCGTTAAAGCGCAGTGACTTGCCGATCACGCCCTTGTCGCCCGCGAATCGTCTCTCCCAGAACGCATGGCTCAACATCGCGACTTTCGGTCCGTTGGCCAGGCACTCCTCCGCCGTGAACTGGCGTCCGAGATTTGGTTGGACACCAAGCGTTGGGAAAAAGCTCTGCGATACGGGGATGGCAGTCAGACGCTCCGGTTCCCCTTCACCTGTAAGGCTGAAATCACCGATGCCATAGAACGCGAAGTAACCGGCGATGTCCGTGAAAGACTTATTCCGTTCGCGCAACTCCAGCTTGGGGTTTACTAGCACGGTTCTGGCGGACATGTTGCCTTCGCTATCCGCCTTATTCGTGATCCAGACCAACTCGGCCGGCTTGGCAAATGGGAGTTGGCGCAGCAGCAGACTATCGACGACGCTGAAGACCGTAGCTGCCGCGCCGATTCCTAAGCCG
>CAXSIG010000556.1:0-1989 GCA_964237255.1 uncultured Bryobacteraceae bacterium | reverse complement strand
CGGCGAAAAAGGTTACATGGTCGCTACATTAGAAGTATGAAATGCACCTTGCTGTTGCTCTTCGCTCTACCGGCGCTTGGGCAGGTGAATGAACAGGATGCCACCAAATCGCTGGAAGCGATTTCCGCCTATGCCGCGCGGCTACAACCAATCATGGAACAGGTAAAGGTCAACGATTGGGTGGCCAAAGGCGCGACGGATACCTACATCGCGCAGTGGAATAGCGGCATGAAACAACTGCAGGGTTTGTCGGCGCTGGCAAAATCCGTCGCCGCTTCGCCAACCAACTTGCAGGACATTCTCACGGTTCTTTTTCGTATTCAGACGCTAGAAATCACGGCAGGTTCGTTGAATGACGGATTGCGGAAGTATCAGAACCCGGCGCTCGCCGAACTACTGGAGGGAACGCTGGTGGAGTCGACTCCCTCCCGCGAAAAGTTGCAGCAGTACGCGCTGGATCTGGCATCGGATAAGCAGAAGGAGTTCGAGGTGGTGGACAAGGAAGCCCAACGATGCCGGGGCAATCTGGTTCAACCGACCAGACGCACTAAACTGGAAGAGTAATGGCATTTCATTGCAGTATCTGTGACGAGGAATCCACCCGCATCTGCGGGAGCTGTACGAAAGACACGTGCCGCAATCATCTTTGCGAGAAGTGCACCAGTTGCAGCGACTGCTGCGATTGTGAAGTTCCCCTAGAGGAGCAGCCCATGGTTCGTCAACGCAGAGTTTCTCAAACCGCTGCCCCGGATATGTCACCGGAACCGGTTCCCACGCCTCACCCCAATCCGGATCCCGACCCCGCGCCGGACCCAGAACCCGGAAATGTGCCCATGTGGGCCCGTGCGAACGCGTAATCCTTTTGAATCGCGCTGAGCTCGTCCTTCGGGGAGTATTCGATTCGAAGCGAAAGAACGCCTCGGAAATTGGCGGCTTGGAGCATGGTAAAAAACTTTGTCCAATCCACAACGCCTTCGCCGAGAGGACAGGGTGTGCCGTCTTTCCGAAAGTCCTTCAACGCGATCGCTCGCAAACGCGGCAGTAGCGGGGTTAACGCTTCTTCCCAACCGCCCCCATGGTGGATCGGATCGAAGTAAGCGCCTGTCCATTTCGGGTCGAGCTGCCGGAGGGTCGCCCCGAGGCTCCAGTCCGTTTCGCCTTCGTTTTCGGACGTGTAATTGTGGAGCGCCATAGCGATGCTATAACGCTGACCGATTGAGATTAGACCCGCTAGGTCCCGCCGATAAGTCGGCAATGAGTCTTTCCAGAAACCGACGCAGAACAGCGAGACGTTGGTACGCCCGGAAAGTGCGATCACCGCCAACGCGCCTGGTTCGAGAGGAGATGTAACTGCTGTTGTGATCATCGGACAAACTAAGCCCGCGCCCAGGATACTTTCGAAGGCGCGGACCAAATCGACGCTGGAGAGCCGCGGCTCGACGTGTCCGCCGGGTCGAACTGTGAGATCGACTCCGTCGAAGCCGAACTGTTTTACGATATCGCCCAGTTCGGAATAGCCGATCTTATACAGGACTTTCGAATACAAACAGAGCTGTGGCGTCGCCACCGGCTGAGCGGCGTGAAGCGCGCCGGCTCCGAAGAGCGCCAATGCTTCGCGTCGAGTCACTTAGGCTTGTTTCTGGGCGAAAGGTCCGATACCGGGAAGGATGATCTTTTCATTCTGGAACGCCTTGAACGCCAGGAAGCAGATTAGAAGAAATTCCGCCAACTTTAACAGCCGGTACAGGTTCCATGACAAGCCGTAATAACCGCCTACCGCGATGCCGATCGCTTCATTAATCACAAAAAGCGAAATGCTGAGAAACAGAGATTGGAACGCCGCGAACCGGACGTCCTTGTTTCGCTTATACGGATCGACAACCAGGAAGATGATCGGGCAGACTACCGGAATGATGTAGCATAGCGCGCCGGCGATGTTCATCGGGAGGCCGGCTGCCGTTATGGGAGGCGGCGTAGTGTAAGTCGCGC
>CAXSIG010000555.1:0-4206 GCA_964237255.1 uncultured Bryobacteraceae bacterium | reverse complement strand
AGGCGTGCGACCGGCCCATTGGAACGACGTTTGGTTCGCGCGAGCGTTGTGCTTCTCTCGGGACGCGCCCGAATACGCGTTTACGCAACTTCTCGCGACCTATCGATCCATGTATCGGGGGAACGAAGAAGAAGCGGCCGAGCACATGGAAAACGCGTTGACGAAATCCCCCAAAAGCGGAGCATTTCGGCACATCCTCTTTTTAGAAGCCGCATGGATCAGTGCCGCCGTTCGACGCAATTGCGAACAAGCGCGTGTCTGGCTGAAACGCGCGATCCAGGTACAGAAGCCGAAGTCGCGGGAGTCGATTCACGGAGCGATTGTCATGTGCGAAGGACGATATCAGGAGGCCATTGCTCATTACGCAGCTGCGGAAGCGGATCCCACTGTGCGCAAGCAGGACTCCGGACTAGTCCGCGCCGCACGGGAGAACTGGGCGAAGCAAGCGGCGATTTGCCGTGAGGCGATTATCGAGAAGGCTTCGCAGACTACGGTTGTTTGAATACCTGGCCGTTTTTCATCACGAAAGGAACTACCCGGAGGGCGGTAATATCCGAGGCTGGATCGCCGTTCACGGCGACGAGGTCGGCCAGCATACCGGCTTTGACTGAGCCGATCTCCATGTGCAGAACTTTACCAGCGGTTGCTGTCGCCGATGTGAGGGCCTGGGTGGGCGTCATACCGAAATCGACGAGGAGTTCCAGTTCGCGCGCGTTTTCACCGTGATTAAAGACGCCGACATCGCTTCCGTTCATGATGGTGACTCCGGACGCAAGGGCCAGCTTGAATGCCGCGCGCTTGCGAGCAACGCCGGGAGTATCGGGCGGCATAGTCTTGGGACCGTTCGGATAGGGCAGGGGATGATTACCCGCCGCCAGAGTCGGGACGAGCGTCACGTGGCGTTCCGCCATCATCTTGAAAACTTCGGCAGTCCCGCCATCGCCATGTTCGATGGTTTCGGCTCCACCCAGGATCGCCCGACGCATACCTTCCGCAGTGCTGGCGTGAATGCAGACGGGGACGCCGGCGCTCTTCGCTGTTTCCACCGCGAGCCTTACTTCCTCGACCGAGAATGTGGGATGCGCGGCCCCTTGCGCGCCCCAGCGGTAATCGCCGTACAGCTTGATCCAATCAGCGCCGTGACCGATCTGGTCGCGCACGACGCGCGTGAGCGAATCGATTCCGTCGGCTTCCTCCACTCCTTGCGGCACATGCCATTCGAGCGAGAAACCTTTCGGGGCATAGCTGCCGGTTGCGCCAATGGCTCGCGTGGTCACGATCATTCGGGGGCCGGGAACGATGCCTTGATTGACGGCTTGTTTGAGTTCGACATCGGCGTATCCCGCGCCTTCGGTGCCAAGGTCGCGGACGGTGGTGAAGCCGGCCATCAGCGTGGCCCGCAAATGATTCACGGCGCGCGCGGTGCGGACACCCAGGCTCTCATGCGCGACCTGATCCACCCACGGTGTTTCGCTATAGGCGTGGAGCAGGACGTGGGAATGACCTTCGACTAGGCCGGGGAGTAACGTCATGTTAGGTAGGTCGATCGTTTTGGCTCCGGTGGAATCGACAGTCGGGCCGGCTGCTGCGATGCGATTGCCTTCCACGCGAACAGACCAACCGGCATGCATGGTTTCACCATCGAAGACGCGCGCTGGTTTAAGAACGGTGGCGGTTTGGGCGAGCAGCGCTGGGGAGGCGAGGAGGAACAGGAAGACTTTCATTGATGCGCCACCTTCGAAATGAACTGATCGATCTGTTCGCTCAATAGATCGAGCGGCAGGCGGCCATCGAGGATTACCGCGTCATTGAAGTCGCGAACGTCGAACTTGGAACCTAACTCCTTTTCCGCTTTTGCGCGTAGCATTTTGATTCGGAGTTCGCCCATCTTATAGGAGAGCGCTTGAGCGGGCCAGGAGATATAGCGGTCCACTTCTGCTAGTGAAATCTGGGGCGAGTGTTCGGCGAAGTAATCGACCGCTTGTTGCCGGGTCCAGCCGTTATCGTGGATACCGGTATCGACTACCAAACGTACGGCGCGGAAGCGTTCGCTAGCTAGTTGTCCAAAACGACTGGTGGGATCTTTGTACACGCCGAGTTGTGTACCCAGCGATTCCGCGTACAACGCCCAGCCTTCGCCGTAGGCGCTGTTGGAATAGAAGCGCCGCAAGTCCGGAAGTTGCGTCTGCTGGACTGCGACTGCACCTTGGTAAATGTGTCCGGGAACGGCTTCGTGCAGCACGAGCGACTCTTTGTCATAACGCACCTGCTTTTCCGGACGATAGGTATTCAGATTGAACCAGCCGGGTTTCGAGAGATCGGGCGCAGACCCCTGGGCATTGGTGGCTTCGGCAGCTTCGCGATCTGAAGGGATGGGGCGCACGCCATACAGCAACGAGGGAATGTGACGAAACTGGTTGGGCAAGTTTGGCTCAATGAGCTTCGCAATGTTACGGCAGTAGGCCAGCATTTCGTCCTTCGAAGTGAAGTGCGTGGAGGGATCCGCATCCAACTTTTTCTGGAAGTCTTGAATGGAACCGCTGAAGTTGACCTCTTTCAAAATGGCCTGCATGGCGGCTTCTGTGCGGGCCACTTCCTGTTCGCCGAGTTTGTGGATTTCCGCGGCGGGCATGGTGGTGGTGGTCAGGCGGTGGATGAGAATGGCGTAGTCTTTCTTTCCATCCGGAATGACGGACAGACTATCCGCCGTTCGCGCGTGTGGCAGATAAGTCTTCTCCAGGTAATCGTGGGCTTTGTGCCAGGCGGGGAGAAATTGATTGTTGTACGCGTCGGTAGCTTCAGCGCGAAGCCGCTGCTGGTCGGCTGCGGGGATGGTCGCGGGGAAATTGCGGAACGCTTTCAGGAGTTCGGTGTGGTCAACATCCTGGGCGGCTTGCACGGCGAGTTGACCGATGACCAGGTCCGCGACCAGCTTGGGCTGGGTCATCCCCTTCGCGATTGCCTCATCCATAATGACCAGGTTTTGATCAATGTAAGCAGGGACGGCGCGCAGGCGAGCAACGATGTTCTGATAATCGTGAACGGAGCGCGCGGGCATGCCGTCAATCACCCCATAGACACGATTGTGAAAGCCGGTCATCTGGCCGAGGCGCAGGAGATGGATGTCGAGGTCCCAGGCTTCGAGGCGGGATTCGAAATCGTAGCGGACTACGCGCTTGGTGAGCAGGTCCTGGGCGGAATCGCCGAGGGTTGCGGTGGCTAGCTTGGCGAGGCGGTCGCGGAAGAATCGCTCGCGCCGGTCGCGACCGGCCTTCGACCAATCGGTCCAACGGTCGTCCAGTTCGTGGTGGCCTGTGGCGCCGGCGAACTCGGGGTCCTCCTGAAGCATCTGCGCGAAGGTGTCCTTAAAGAAGTCGGGGGTTTGTCCGGAGCAAACGGGGGTGAACGCGAGCGGAGCTGTGGCGAGAACGGTGCAAAGAGCGAGACGGCGCATAGGAACGATGGTAACGTTTCAAATCCGACTTCCGTGGCGCAAACCATAAACCCGCTTCCGCAACGTTTTTTACTGGTTGTTAAATTGAACGCTTTTATACCAAGTAATATGGAACGATCGGATTGGGCTTCGCCTTAGCGTCTGTATTTCCATACTTATCCGTCTTATGAAGAAATTGTTTCGCCTATTTGTTTTCGCATGGGTTTTGGCGATATCGAATTTCTACGCTTTCGCGCAGGATGAGGGCGACCATTTCTTCGACACGCGCTCCGAGCCGGGCTTTGGAGACGCGACGATTCCGTTGCGAGAATTCCTTCGCGTGCGCCGTGTGGCTGCAGCGAATCCTCAGCATTTCTGCATTGCAGGGTACAGAAGCGCCACTGATGTACGAGCTTGGATTTATTGGACCGAAGGTCAAAGACTTATTCTGTGGGGAGGAGCCACGAACCCCGCAAGCGCCAAGACCTCTATTGCTCTGTCACGCAGGTCTCTCGATATGAGGAAAGATGTTGTACCAACCGAGGATGACATCGCTGGAAGCAGCTATCGCGTAACGCGAGCGTGGGCCAAGCGCGTTATAGCGGATTGTGAAGGTCGTGGAGTGAAATACAAAACTACAGTTACGGGTAAATAAAGAGGACTGCACCTATGGCGGAATTTCAACGAATGAACGGCGCAAAGGTTAATTCTCCACTTACGATCCTTAGAAAACTCTACTGCTAGCTCTCTGATTCTGCTGGGGAAAGCGGTTT
>CAXSIG010000554.1:0-4211 GCA_964237255.1 uncultured Bryobacteraceae bacterium | reverse complement strand
CGACGTGATTGAGGAAGAACTGAACGTCGGAAAGCGGCAGGTCCAACGCGGCGGTGTCCGCGTTTATCGACGAGTCATTGAGAAGCCCGTCACAGAATCAGTGAATCTGCGAGAAGAGCACGTCGTCGTGGAGCGTCATGCGGTCAATCGCCCAGCAACAACTGCCGATGGGTTCACCGATCGATCCATTGAAGTCCGAGAAACCGGAGAAGAAGCCGTTGTGTCGAAGCAAGCCCGGGTAGTGGAAGAAGTCGTTATCGGGAAGAAGTCTACGGAACGCACAGAAACTGTGAAAGACACAGTACGTAAAACCGACGTAGTGGTCGAGGAACTTCCGGCGGCATTGCGGCCGAAGAAGCAGTAAATGAACGTCAAATAGAGGGGACGACTATGGCTGAACAGCAAATTGACAAAGTAAAAGTGTACGAGCAGAAGAAAAGCTTTTCAATCTGGATGTGGCTCTTACCTCTGCTACTACTCCTTGCATTGGGACTTTGGTTTTTGAACCGTGCGCCAAAAGCAGTACCGGTGGCGTCCAATCAAAGTCTTGGATCGATCAATTTCGACACGAACCAGGCAGCTCTCACTACTGATTCGAAAAACGTACTGGATCGGGCAACGGATTTGATGAAGCAAAAACCAGATATGCGACTTCGTATCCAGGGTTTTACTGATGCAACAGGCGACCCGGCTCATAATGTGGCGCTTTCGAATCAACGATCCGACGCGGTAAGCCAGTATCTGGTGGCGAAGGGCGTTGATCGGTCCAGGTTGGCTCTCGAAGGCTTTGGGCAGTCGAATCCGGTCGCAAGCAACGGAACGGATCATGGCAAGGCGGAAAACCGCCGAGTGGAACTGTTTCAGCAGTAGGAGGGATATGTCGATCATCGCTTGGTTAATATTAGGGCTCATTGCCGGATTTATCGGAAGCAAACTGGTCAACAAAACAGGAGAAGGAGTGTTCCTGGATATCATTTTGGGTATCGTTGGTGCCATTGTTGGCGGATTTGTGTTCACTACCTTTGGTGCATCCGGCGTGACTGGCTTGAACCTCTATAGTTTTTTGGTTGCGGTAGTAGGCTCCATCATCATTCTTGTTCTGTACCACGCGGTGTTCCGGCGGCGAGCCTGACTAACCTTAGTTCAATCAACAACTGGAATCCTGTTTCAAGCCGAGTAACTTCTACTTCCACCTCTGAAAGGATAAAGTTTCAATGCTGAAGTTCTTGCTTGGTTTAGGAACTGGTCTGCTGGTTGGCTACTTGCGATCGCCCCGTCCTGCCGTTGCCCTAGGGTCTGAGTCGTTTACAAAGAAAAAGGCAAATGGAAGTAAAGCAAACGGAGATGCCCCTGTAGGGCATCCGTTTGCTTCGGAATCTTTCCAGATGGGAGAAGGCGATATACGAGACGAATTAGGCCTATCCACTCCCATTCACGGAACTAAACTCTGATCCCTCGATTTTGGTCCGACGTCCGTCGGAAAGACGGTTAGCCCTCTCGCTTTGCCATCACGATCGCCGGTGAGATTTCCAGAATCGTCCGGGGCGTCCCAGGAGATCCTTGTTTTGAATTAATTATGAAAACACCATACCGAGCACATGGAATACCTAAATGACTTCGACTCTTACCACCACTCGTATCGCGATCATTGGCTGCGGTAATGTTGGCACTGCTTGTGCTTACGCTCTGCTGCTGAGTTCAACAGTTCGCGAACTAATTCTGATTGATCATGATTCAGACAAAGCTCGAGGCGAAGCAATGGATCTTGAGCATGCGGTCCCTCTCGGGGCACCCGTAAGAGTTATGGCGGGCAGCTACAAAGATGCCGCGGAAAGCGCGATCGTGATCTTAACTGCAGGTGTCCCTAGTACGCCAGGGGAATCGAGGCTTGATCTTTTGGACCGGAACGTGACCATTGTTATTGATTGCGTCCACTCCCTTATGGCCGAGAATTTCAACGGTATTCTCCTGATTACCACCAACCCGGTGGATATTCTTGCGCACGTCGCCCAAAAGGTTTCCGGTCTTCCTGCTTGTCGTGTGATCGGTTCTGGCACAACAATCGACACTGCCCGGCTTCGTGCGATGCTCGGAATTCATCTTAGCGTTGAGGCACGTGCCATTCATGCCTTTGTGATCGGAGAACACGGAGATTCATCTCTAGTAGCGTGGAGCTCTGCACACATTGGTGGCATCCCGCTTACTTTGTATCCTGGCGCTGATCGACTTCCATCCGAGACGGAACTAGTCGCCCAAGTTCGACAATCAGCTCCGAAGGTTGTCGAACTCAAGGGAAATACCTGCTTTGCCATCGCGTCCTGTGTAACGCGCATTTGCGAAGCGATCTTGCATGATGAGCACACGATTCTACCGGTTTCCACTTTAATCGAGGGTCCGTACGGGATCCACGACACATATCTTAGTACTCCCTGTATTCTGGGAGCTGATGGAGTAGAACGCGTTCTCACATTGCAATTAGATGACGCTGAGCACATGGCTATACAGGCTTCTGCCAAGACACTGCATGACGCAGTTTCGTCCAGCGCGAACGCGAGATCAATTTTAGTTCCTGCGATATGAATGGTGCGTTCCGCCATCTCTCCAGAAACTCCTGTCTGTGTTGAGGCCGGCCGTATCCACGCGCAAACCCTCGCCGTTCGTCAGATCTCATGTTGCTGCCGGATGGAAACAATTAGATCTTCGGTGGTGGAACAATGGCGTCCTTTGCTGATGATTTCGGCCACTCGGAACCTCGGCGGTCACCCAAAAGCGGCCAATAGCGGTCATCTGAAAGGGTCTTCCGCTCTTTTGGATTTGACCTGATTCCGCATAAAACGTAGTTTGCCCTGAATGTTTTATGCTCCGAAGCAAATGGCTGTCTGCTCGGCACCTTTGCTTTTGTCCCTTCTTCCGGACCCCTCGTGCCTTACGCTGGAGGAATCGTTCATCAAGACGGCGTTATGGTGATGGTTCTGTCCGCCAGCCGATGCCGCGATGTGTCCACACTGCGGCTCTCGCTCCAGTCATGTACACAGTCGTTATTGCCGGACCTTACGCGATCTTCCTTGCCATGGCACCGAGGCAGATCTGTCTGCGGACGCATCGTTTTTACTGTCGGGCGCAGGATTGTGTTCGCCGGATCTTTACGCAACGGCTGCCCGTGGTGGCAAGACCATATAGCAGACGGACCTGCCGCGATCGCGATGCTTTGCTCGCAATTGGTTATGCGCTAGGTGGCGAAAGCGGTAGCCGTTTGACAGAGCGGCTAGGATTTAGATCTAGCGCCGATACCATCCTGCGGACCATGAATCGAACCGCGTCTGCCGGATCAGCCGGTGATGTGAAAGTTCTTCGAGTGGATGATTGGGCATGGCGGCGCGGTCATCGCTATGGAACCGTGTTGATGGATTTAGAGCGGCATCAGCCCATTGACCTTCTTCCGGATCGGGAGTCAGGGACTCTGGCTGAGTGGCTGCAGTCACATCCCACAGCCCATGTCATCAGCCGGGATCGCGCGGGTGCGTATGCGGAGGGTGCCCGGCAGGGTGCACCTCATGCAGTTCAAGTTGCGGATCGGTTCCATCTCTTCTGCAATATGACTCAGGCTGTTCAAAGGGTGCTGGAGCGATTGGCAAGTCTTTTACTGCGGGCCCGGTTGCCGGTTGGGAGACCCCGCTGTTTCTGGGTCCGCAATAGTTGCACCAATCGAGCCGGTGGACCAGGCAGCACCCGCGCTAGACAAGGTCGTGCTGGAAGGACCGATCAGGCTCAAAGGGAATGAGCAGGAGAACGATCCACAACGGGAGAAGCGAAAGGCACTCTTTGAGGCGGTTAGAGCAGCGTACCAGCAGGGTCTAACAAAACAAGCAATTGCTCGCCGCGTGGGTATTACTCGCACCACGGTTCGCCGCCTTCTTAAGACAAAGGAGTTTTCCGAACGTGCGCCACGGCAGCAGCGGTCCGAATTAGATCATTTCCGGTTATACCTGGAAAGCCGCTGGGCAGAAGGCTGCCACAATGCATCCCAATTGTGTCGTGAGTTGCGTCAGCGAGGTTATGGCGGTCAGAGGAGCAGGGTGAAGGAATATGTACAACCCTGGCGAGTGAGGTCTGTGCCGGCAGTTGCGAAACGGCGCCGAACATTGCCCAACCTGAGACTAGTAAGCTGTCCCGGCGATAACGAAACAGCATACGGATACGTCTCAAAGATG
>CAXSIG010000553.1:843-4232 GCA_964237255.1 uncultured Bryobacteraceae bacterium | reverse complement strand
GTCAGGCGATCCGCCGACGTTTCTCGCCGCTGCTCTGGTGCTCCTGGCCAGTGCCGCACTGGCGTGATACCTGCCGGCACGAAGGGCATCGAAGGTGGATCCGATGATTTGCCTGCGAGCCGATTAACCAGCGATCTCGCGCGCAGCAGCCAGCGGTCCATCTTCGGCTGCGATCTTTGTCCCCAGTTCACGCGCGGCGTTCGCGTAACCGGGATTCGCGATTAACTCTTCCACCTCACGCCGCAACGTTTTGACACTAAGCGACCTGCGGCTCAACGTGCGTCCGACACCTAATCGCTCCAGCCGGTAGGCGTTATCGGGCTGGTCGTGGCAGAATGGCACAACTAACGAGGGCCGCCCGGACCTAAGCGCTTCCGCCGTGGTTCCGATTCCACCTTGATGGATGATCACCGAAGCGTGAGGAAACACAGCCGAATGCGGAGCATACTCTACGGCGAGCACGTCCTTAGTCGCGGGAATCGATGCCGCGCTCGGGCCCGCCAGCAACAACACACGCCGTCCCACATGTCGCGCGAACTCGAAGAAGGAGCCGGGTGTAAATACCGCTGTCGACCCTAACGTGATGACCACGGGAGGCTCGCCGCCCGCAAGGAAGCGCTCTAGATTTTCGGGCAGCGGCAAAGGGGGTAAAAGCGGAAAACCTGTCACGACTGTTTGCTTTGGCCAATCCTCCTGAACCGGCGCCATGTGGCGGGAGAACAACGCAAGAACTTTTTGTGGGGAATGCTGTCCTTCGAATAACGCATTGCCTGCCTCGCTCTGTCCCAGTTCTTTTTGGAACTGAACCACCGGGCGGCTCCATCGAATGGCAGTTCCCTTCGCCTGTCGATTCACGAACGCCGTGAGTCCCGGCGACCACGTCCGAAGCTTTCGCAGCAGCACGTTCAGCACCGGCGGGTCTTTGTCAGAGAACATACTAATTGGCGCTAGCACGGTAGAGATCCACGGAATCCCTGTCGTGCGCGCGACCAGAGGCCCCGCGGGCGTCGCCATGTGCGTAATCAGCAAATCGTGTCCGGGAAGAATACCTATCAGTTCCCGGTAGTTATCCCGGACGTAGGGAAACAAAATTTCTTCCAACAGGTACCGGCCCCCTCTGAACTCGTCCATAACGCGACGGAAGAAATCCGGATCGCGGTTAATGTTCGGCAGTAATGGGTGAAACTTGTGGCCGACAGCCTCAACTCGCTCGCGGTGAGGCTCGTTCGTAACAATCGTTATCGAGTGTCCGGATTCAACCAAAAGCCGGGCAATGTTAAGATAAGGAAATAGATCACCCAGCGAACCGAACGTGGTGATCAAAATCTTCATTGGACTAAGACGGGCGGTAAGTCGCGCAGGCCACGTCGGTCTCCCATAGCTTCACTTCCGACAAGCGACCCGTGCTCAAATGCGGATGGACCTCATCGTAAAAATACTTTGCGATGTTCTCCGCCGAAGGATTCACGGTGTCGAACGGCGCCATGTCGTTTAAGTACTGATGATCCAGGCGGTCCTTCACCGCTCGTACCAGCCGCTTCAGCTCGGCGAAGTCCATTAGCAGACCCGTGTCATCCAACTGCGCTCCTTCCACCGTGACTCGTACGCGATAGTTGTGGCCATGGACGTTCTCGCATTTGCCGTGATAATTGCGGAGCGCGTGACCTGCGGGAAATACTTCTTCAATTGATACTTCAAACATGGTTTACGCGAAGAACTTCTCTACTGCTTCTATTTTAGTCGCGAAGGCATAATCGGGCAGGCTGTCAAAGAAGATCTGCCCATAGCGCGTGTGCGTGATGCGCCGGTCTAGCAGTGAGAGCACGCCTCGGTCCTGCCTGGACCGGATCAATCGTCCAAAGCCCTGCTTCAGAGCGATAGCCGCTTGCGGGATTTGGTAGTCGTAAAACGGATTCCCGCCGCCTTCTCGAATGCCGCGAATTCTCGCGTCCACCACGGGATCGCTCGGCACCGCGAACGGCAGGCGGTCGATAATGACGCAACTCAGTTGGTCGCCTTGGACGTCTACTCCTTGCCAGAAGGACGATGTCGCAAAGAGGACGCAGTTCGGCGTGGACTTAAACTCCTCCAGCAAAGCGTTCCGGGGACCCGTTCCTTGCATCAAAGTGGGATACTCGATGGCCAGCGACACGCGGTCATAGATCAAACGCATCTGGCTGTAGCTGGTAAACAGGACGAACGCCCGGCCGCGCGATAGTTCGAGTATGCGGATGATCTCTTCGCTCGCGAATTTAGTGAACGCCTGATCGCGCGGGTCCGGCAAATGCTGTGGAACGTAGAGCAACGCCTGATTGGCGTAATCGAAGTGGCCGGGAACAATCAACGTCCGCGACGATTCCAATCCCAATCGCTTCTGAATGAAGCTGAAGTCGCCTCCTACCGCAAGCGTTGCGGATGTCAGGATGACGCAATCCAGCTTGTTAAATAAGCGATCCGACAAGATGGGTGAGACATCGATCGGGGTAGCTTGCAGGAACGTGCCGCGACCGCGTTTCTCCATCCAATAGACATACGTGGAATCCTTCGATTCCAGCAGGAACTTCAGACTTTGATGAATTCCCTGCGTCCTGCGAAACAGCGGTACGGCTTCTTCCGGCGCCTCTTTAATCAGTTGCAAAGTAAGCGCGACCAACTCGATCGCGCCGAGGAAATCGACATACTCTTCGGTTCGCAACGAATCGCGTGAAGTGAATGCCGCGCGTCCTTCTTCACCCGGCAGTGACCCAAAGAAGCGCAAAGCCAACTCTTCCAGTCGCTCCAAGATCCTGTCTAGCTCCGGCGACCCGAACTGTTTCATCCGGCTAATCACGGCGACATCGCGCCGCAACTCAGCGATCTGGTAACTGGAGACGCTGACCCCGAAGTATTGTCCGGCAATGTCTTCTATTTCGTGAGCTTCATCGAAGATCACGGCCCAGTACTCGGGCAGGATGCCGGCAAACTCCTCGTCTTTGAGCGCAAGGTCCGCAAAGAACAAGTGGTGATTGACGATAACGATGTCGCTTTCCGCCGCCCGTTGATGCATCAGCGTAATGAAGCAGCGGTCGAACTGTGGACACTTCTGGCCCGAACATAGTTCGCGGCGCGCATCGATTCGCCCCCACGCTGTGGAATGCTCCGGCAGCGTTTTAATCTCCGCGCGGTCGCCGAACTCGGTAGTCTTCTCCCAAGCTTGTATGATCTGAAAGTCCGCTACTTCTTCGAGCCCGGTCAGCACGGTCTCGCGCTCCGCATCGTAGATCTTCTGCCTGCAAGCGTAATTGCCGCGGCCTTTCATGTAACTTACCTGGAGCGGTCGATCGAAGTGTTGCTGCAGGAACGGAATGTCTTTGTAAAACAATTGTTCCTGTAAATTCTTCGTACCGGTA
>CAXSIG010000553.1:0-833 GCA_964237255.1 uncultured Bryobacteraceae bacterium | reverse complement strand
CAGAGCCGGCACCAAATACGCGAGCGACTTACCCGTCCCCGTCCCCGCTTCGACGATCAGATGCTTGCGGTCCGCGATCGACGACTCGACCGCTTCGGCCATCTCAACCTGGCCCGCGCGGAATTCGAAATTGGGATGCCACTGCGAAAGCGTGCCGTTCCTGCCGAAGAATCGGCGGGCGCCGCTGGATTGCACTTGCAAGAACCATGATACAAACGGCATGACATGAATTTGCTTCCGTCTCCGAAGCGATGGTGGATGATTGGGCTGGCGTTCCTCGCAACGGTCATCAACTATCTGGACCGGCAGGCGCTTTCCGTGTCCGCTCCGGTATTGCGCGAGCAGTTCCACATGAGCAACGTTGCGTACTCGCGGGTGGTGTTCGCTTTTCTGTTGGCGTACACCATCATGAACGGTGTATCGGGGCCGCTCATCGATCGCGTGGGAACTCGAATTGGCTATGCGTTGTGCCTGGCGTGGTGGTCGATTGCCGCTCTACTTCACTCGTTTGCGAGCGGTGCGGTAAGTCTGGCGGTGTTCCGGTTCCTGCTTGGTATGGGTGAGGCTGGTAACTGGCCCGCAGCCGTGAAAGTGGTGGCGGAATGGTTTCCCGAACGGGAGCGTGCACTCGCTTCCGGGTTGTTCAACAGCGGGTCGGCGGTGGGCGCGATTCTTGCGCCGCCCGTGGTCGCATGGATCCTATTGCAATATGGATGGCGCATGGCTTTCGCGGGGATCGGCGTCGCTGGTTTGACGTGGCTGCTCTTGTGGCTGCCTTCGTACTCCACCCCGGTGAATCAAGGCGCGCCCATACAGAAATCTCCACCAATCGC
>CAXSIG010000552.1:0-4233 GCA_964237255.1 uncultured Bryobacteraceae bacterium | reverse complement strand
AGATTATGCGCGCTTTATGTGCCGGCGCCGACGGTTATCTGCTAAAAAACATGGAACCGGAGCGATTGGTGAGGGCCATCCATGAAGCAGCAGCCGGCGGGTCTCCGATGTCGCCCGAAGTAGCTCGCAAAGTGGTCACTCTGTTTCGGCGCGTTCAGCCACCCGCCCACTCCGATTATGATTTAACGCCTCACGAACGGCGGATTCTGGGTCTGCTAGTAGACGGTGAAAACTACAAAACTGCGGCTGTTAAGCTCGGCGTCAGTGTGAATACGATCTCATTTCACGTCCGACATATCTACGAAAAGCTCCATGTGCATTCACGGTCAGAAGCCGTTGCCAAGGCTCTGCGTTCCGGCATGCTGCGCTGATGAATGACTCGCGAGCGGTTAGTTTACCTACTGCCCGTTTTGCCTCCTTGCTGTAGTGCACCGCCAGAATGGACCAGTATTCCAAATCTCGAAGAGAGAAAAACAGCTGCTGTGTGGTACTTCTACTTCGTGATTGCCACGAAGGTCTTCTCGAATCCTCCTCCGACTTCTTGTACAACAGCAAGGGTGACCTTCTATGGTGCTTCGCGATTCGATTGTCCAAGTCCGGGGTATACGTTCCGCCATAAGGACGGCGCGATTTTGGCGTTCACGTCTATAAGAAACAGTTCCTCGGCTATCGTGACGACGATGTCAGCCTGCCCTCCTGGCGTTTTATTGCGGACTGCCGCAAACTTACTCAAACAGAGCTCCGGCAAGTAGGAAACGGAGCAACGTAGTCTAGATACCCACAACCAACAAGCGGCGCTGAAAACCACGAACCGTCGTTGGCACTATGAATCCGTCGATGTGCCGTGTGCCGACCGGCTACACGCGCCTAGTGAAAAGTTTCAGCGTTGTGCAATCGCTCCTGCCTAGATAAGACGGGCCGCGAGTGTCAGCGAACAAAAGCACACGAACCGAGGTTTGATCATCGCGCAACCGTTTGAAAGTTGTTCCCGTGTTGTCAGTCCGTAGAGAGAGCGAAAGCCAGGAGAGCAACGAGAAGAGAGATGCCCACATCACGAAGATTCAGATTAGAAAGCGGTCCGTTCCTCATGGAGGTAACGGCGGTAGAATCCGGTTGGGTTGCCAGACTCGACGGTGCGGGCGAACACTACAAAACCATGTGTACTGATGAAAACGCCGCAAAAAACGTCTGCCTTGCAACGGCGAAGGACATTTTAGATCGGAAAGCTATGTCGACACCAGACAGTTTGTGCAATCCGAAGTGGTTTTAAAAACCTATCTTGCGGTGATCTCGCTTCCAGTGAAGATTGTTGTGACGGAAGCGGCTAACGTAAGGGGAGTGGTCGTTAGCTGGTTTCCCATGTTGTATGGAACGGGGTTGGCTTGGCGAAGGCCGTCCAGTATCGATCCTTGGATCCGATGTTTCGCATAGCTGGGGAAGACCACTTCTTTTGACGGATCAAACCGGGAAGCGGCGTCGTTTAGACCCTGCATGCCGGCGTAGATGAGGCTACTGAGTTCGATGTGCCGAGGCACGGTTGCGTGGACCCGGAGAGCAATGGAGCGAACGAGGTAGAGATAATCGGCAACGCGCTGAGCTCGAAGGACAGAGTCGTTCCGGTGGTCGGAGTCCTCTACTTCTAAACTCTCGAAGAAAAATGAACGGCTATGGCCAATCTCTGTTGTCATAAAAATAAACCAAAACGACGACGGTAAGCGTTCTTATCGGCTACAACCGGGCTTGTTAGAGTGTTTCTGTTTTCCGGACCGATCGACGGATCTAGCGATTCCTTGTCTGCGGCACAGTAATGAATTGTTCGTCACCAGACTCCGCCGAATCAGAGAAGCCAAACGCAGTTCTCCTTCCGCCGCTTCTTGACAAACTCCACAAACCAGCAGGTGATCTTCAATCGTCGGAGCCAACGTTTCTGAAGTTAGTGCGTCACGGCTGAAGCGGCGGGAGGCAGCATTTAGATGCGCCTCGATGCTTTCGTAACTGGGGTGGTATTCCAGAATCATATAGTACCTATCGGCCGGTTTTTGGTAATTGTTTACGATGTAATTGACCATAGGAGAATCGGCGCGCAAAGGCAGCGTTACTGAATTTGTGCAGAGAAGAATTGCGTTCGTCTTGCACCAAGTTGTGCTCCTGGCCTATAGATCCCTTGCTTCTCCTTCCGAACAGCAACAGAAAGACGCCTATGACCTGCTTGTCCGTTACCAACTTCCCTGGTTAACCTTCGATCTTGCGCTTAACTGCTCTCGGCTCAAAGAACTAGGGGTCGGTCCATATTCCTGTCTCAACCGTTCCTAAGCGGCCGTTCAGCAGGCGAGCGCGGTCATCTCGCCGCCTAACGCTCGTTCGAATTGCTGGTGACTCATCTGAATTCGGGAAAGGGCAAGCTCAACCTGTCGATCGGAAGGAAGATCTTCGTTTTCTCCTTCGATGCTTTCGACCAGGTAAAGAAGCGAAGTTAGCTTTTCGGGAGATAGTTCAGGGCTGTGATGGTGCCGGACGCTTTCCGTAATGGACTCCGGGAAGTTCCATTGATCCAGAAGGTCGGCGCCGAGCTCTGCATGGTCACAGCCGGCGGTAGCCATCTCAATCCACACCGCCGGAGCCTCCGTTTCACATAGCCCCGTATAACCACTGCGAGCTACAGAGTCGAGACATTCAAGCGAGATTCGCCCAATGTCATGCAGCAAACCCAGCAGAAACGCCTGATGCTGGTCCAAACCTGTTTGGGCCGCCAGGAAACTCATCGTGTTCGCACATCGAATTGAGTGTTTCCACAATCGGTGCAATGAGGAGGACGCAAAGATGCCGCGGGCCGCTGAAGCGAGCATGACATCGCGAGACGCGATTGTTCCCGTATGAATAACGGCTTCCCGGACGGAACTAATCCGGCCCACGGAAAAATATTCAGCTGAGTTGGCATGCCGGAGCAAATCAGTACTCAACACTGGGTCGGCAAGCGCAAGACGTTCCAATCCCGCAACGGTAAGATCCTCGACACTCGAAAGAGCGAGTTTCTGAATCCTAGACACAACGGATAAAGGAAGATTCTCGGCTCTAGCCAAGGCTTGCTCACGATTTCCTGCGAAGATCGCTTGAAAAGCTGCCTGCACCGGCCGCGACCAAAGGCCCGCATGCCCGAGCATCTCAATGTCTTGGATGGCTTCGCTGCAAGGGCCACTCTCAAACAGGCGCCACTCAAATCTCTCGTCGAAAGCATTTGCGAGTTGAAGGATCTCGGCGAAGAGGGTGGTTGGGCTCCCTAGCTTAGGTTCTTCCAAATCATAGAAAACACGAAGCGTTTCCAAGGATTCCAGCGGCTCGCCGGGCTGTTGCGGCCGAAGATCCCGCCCCTGACTCGTTGATACGAATTCCACCGCGTGATGCTGAATTGCGGCTTCGCTGAGAATATGGATACTCTTCGCGTCCAAACGCAATCGGTGTCCGATTTCAGCGGCGAGCCGAGCCACCCGTTGACAATGAGCATCGTTTGAAATTGGAAGGGCTGAATGGTGAGAAGCTACTGGTTCGTCCTGAATCGCAGCCATAATCGTTCTCCTGATCTGCTTATCGACAGCTGGACGACTGATCTGTAGGTGTTTGTGACCGAGCTGGTGGTTTTGCGCACACAAGCCTGCTAACTCCAAAAGTTGCGCTTAAATTCCGGTCCCGCTCTCCTGTTGCGCGAACTTGGCCAGAAAAATCCGCAGTTCTCCCCGTACCCGACGAAACAGACTCAGCCTTTCAATTTCGGTGCCCTTCAGCTCAGCAGGATTTTCGAAATCTTGGTGCAGTCGCTTAGCTGGGCCGAAGAAGATGGCACAGTTCTCTTTGGCGCTATTACAAACAGTGATCACGTAATCAAAGCGTTGATCATCAAACTCCTCGACTGATTTGGAGCGGTGGCCGCTGATGTCAATTCCCAACTCGCCCATAACCGTAATTGCTTCCGGTCGAAGCGAGGACGGTTCTATGCCTGCACTTTCTACTTCGAAGTTCTCGCCCGCATCATGGCGCAACAACCCTTCCGCCATCTGGCTTCGTGCGGAATTGCAGGTGCAGAGAATTAGCACTCTCCTCTTCATTGGTTATACACTCCAGCGTAACCGGAACCGGGTAAACAACCTAGCTAAAATCGGCATATGGGTAAAGGTGATTGCACAGGGTTCTGTTGCATTACGGAACAGGGTCATTCTTCAGGAAGCAAGTACAGCTTGC
>CAXSIG010000551.1:0-4242 GCA_964237255.1 uncultured Bryobacteraceae bacterium | reverse complement strand
AACGTGTAACTGAGGCGTGGCCCCGCCGTTTGTGGAAGCCCTGCGTCGGCAAGAGCGGTACGCTGATTAATCAACGAAGAAAGACTGAGGCTGGTGCTTGTCTGGTATCCATTGACTTCGGACACGGGCGGCGAAAGCGTGAGCCGCAAGCCGGCGGTGACTGTAAATTCCGGCGTGACTCTCCAAGTGTCTTGGGCGTATGTTTCATATGCCCGAGTCGCAAAGTTTCGAAGGGCGGGGGAGCCTTGCGGTAGTGCTTTACCGTCGATCGAATAATTGTATCGTCCGTTGACCTGCGACAACAGGCCAAGCAGCGTCGCCACGCTCGATTGATAAGCGCTCGTCTTTTGCGCATCGGCGACCACCAGACTGCCAGGATCGCTCAACAGCGAGATATTTACTTGCGCTGTGGAGTAGGCACTCTGATAGTTCAGGCTGCGATTATTGATGAAATACGCACTAAACCCGAAACTGAGCGAGTGAGCGCCGATGTTCCAGTTCAAATCTTCGCTTGCCTGGTGAACGGGTACAAACCTTGTAAGAGGCGTGGTCAGGGCCGTGGGCGGATCAATTCCAGCGAGGTAAGACACGGCGGATGTTTGCACGCCGGATTGACCTAAACTCTGCCGAGTGAACCCATAGCGCGCGGTACTGACAAGCCGGGGACTCAGGATCGCGGTATATCCCGTCGCAAGACCTTTGCTGTGATCGATGGTTCCACTTGCGGTGGGCTGCCCTGGAAATTGCGGGATGGTGTTCGTGAAATAGTCCTGCTGTAGATTGCCGCGCCAGAAAATGCTGTGCTTGCCAGCCTTGTCGATATGCCAATCGATCTTGGCAATATAGGTGTCCCAATTTAACGGAACACTTGAATTGAAAATGTATCCGGAAGAGTTCAGCCCATCCCCTACGGTATTGATATTGGGCAATGGGTAGGCCTGCAACGTTTTCAGGACAGCCTGGCTTTCGCCGATCCCTGTTGGATCTAACGCCTGAATCTGCGCGGGCGTAAGCTGGCCTACTGTGCCGTCAACTTTGACGTAATTCACGATGCCATTGCGAAAGTTCGCTGTAGGAACCACCCGTGTGGCTGTCCCTGCGCTTCGGTCCCGGCGTCCTTCATAATTGCCAAAGATGAAAAGGCGATCCTTCTTAATGGCTCCACCCGCTGCCTCACCGAAAACATTTCGGATCAGCTTGGGACGCGCGATCCCGGCGCTATTATTGAAAAAGCTGTGGCCGTTGTGCTAGTGTTGCGATTGAACTCATACAGGCTGCCGTGTACCTGATTGGTTCCGCTCTTTGTAACCAAAGCAACCTGGGCGCCTGAGGATCTTCCATATTCCGCCCCGCTGTTGCTCGTAATCGTGCGGAATTCCTGAACCGAATCGAGCGTCACGCGCAGAACGGATGTGAACGCGGCACGCTTAACCTGATCATTCACATCGACACCGTCAAGAGTCACATTCCCTTGGTCCGACTTGCCTCCATTCACAGAACCGCTCCGATAACTGTTCAGATTTCCGGGCCCTGGGTCTCCCAGGTACGTCACGCCAGGCTGCAACGCAAGCAGTCCGACAACATTGCGCGCTTCAAAAGGAAGCTGCTGAATCGGACGTTCGCCGATTGCATTGCCTAACGAGGCGTCCGTCGTGTTTAGCTGCGTAGTCTCCGCCGCGACGCTCACTTGAGTGGCAGTTGCGCCTAGTTGGTCAAACTTGATGTTGAGGGTTGCGGGCGTATCAGTTAACAGACGAATATCCGTTATCCGTACGGGCTGAAATCCGGCTGCGGTGGCCGTTATCTGATAACTTCCGGGCGCAAGCTGCTAAAACGCGTATCGGCCGTCGTTAGCTGAGGTGAAGGTGCGCTGAACGCCGCTTTCCGTGCTGGTAATGATTACAACGGCTCCGCCAATTGAGGCGTCCGTTGGATCCACCACAGTGCCTGCGAGAGAGGTTCGGGATTGGGCCCAAACCGATTGCGTTGCCAACAATAACGTGAAGACCGAAGTCGCGAAACCATGAGCCCGAAGTGATTGCAATGAAAGTCCTTTCGCGGATAGTAACATATTAGTAACGTGGTTGTTGCCTAGGCAGAGTCCGTCGTTGAATCCTCGATATTTGGTCTTCGTTAAGAAGGAATGCCACACCTGCTTGTTGGTTGAGCCAGTGCTGCGAGAGCTCAATTCACGGTCAGTGCCACTGAGCATTTTTGTTCAGGATGATTCAGCGTTTCTGTCCGATTTGGGTGCGACCTACGATGATGCCCTGAAGACATCCTTCATGTACGACATCGAGATCACGCCAACATTAATCCGAATAGAAGGCGACAAGGAGACCGGGCGAACTTGTGGTTGGGATCGGGCTCAGTGGCGTGATCTTTCAACGCTGCCCGGTCTAGGAGAGAATTTGCCCGGGTTTCAGCCGGGTTGTGGATCGATGACGCGCGAGCCCGGCGTTCATGATCAGCTTCTGGCCAGATACGGCAAGACTGGTATAGCAGCGCGCCGAATTGAGATCACGGAATGGGATGATCCCATCGAGTCTGCTTTGAACGTGGTTGGTCGGACGGTCTGCCGGTTGTTCCGCCGACCGACGACAGGATTTTGCGGATGCTTCGGGGCACGAATCGCCAACCCGCTGAATTAGTGGGTAACGTCCCACCGAATCTTTTGCCGTGCACCGTGGAAAAGGTGGCGATTAACGCAGTAATGGCCGGCTGCAAACCGGAATACATGCCGGTATTGCTCGCCGCTTTGGAAGCGACTCTTGATCCGATCTTTACAATGCACGGTCTGCTCTGCACCACCTGCTTCTCCGGACCGATCGTCATTGTAAACGGTCCCATTGCGAAGTCCATTGACATGACTGGGGAATCAACGCGCTTGGGCAGGGGAACCGGGCAAACGCTACCATCGGCCGCGCGTTGCAACTCATCGTGCGTAACGTAGGAGGCGGAAGACCGGGTGAGTTGGACCGCTCGACGCTAGGTGGTCCGGGTAAATACACGTTCTGCTTTGCGGAGGATGAGACAGACCCGAGTTGGGAGCCGCTTTCTGTGGCCAGGGGAATCGACCCGGGGAAAAACGCTGTGACGCTATTTCAGGGTGATGGAATCCAAGGCTTCATTGACCAAAGATCGCGAACGCCGGAAGAGCTTACGCGGTCCCTTGCCATGGCCCTGAGTGCGGTTGGGCATCCAAAGCTTGCTGAATTTACCAATGCTCTTTTGGTCCTTTCTCCGGAACACTACCGTATCTATCGTGATGCCAAGTGGGACCGCCATCGAATTACTGGTGAACTTCACAAGGCCTTACTCCGACCCGGCAAAGATTTAGTGCAAGGCGCGCACGGCGTCGGGGAAGGAATCAAGCCCGGACGGGAAGACGAGATGGTTGCGAAGTTTTGGAACGAAGGTCTGCTGATTGTTCGGGCGGGTGGCGAAGCCGGCCTTTTCTCTGCAATCTGTGCCGGTTGGACGGGAGGGCGTTTCCGGTATGAATCACAGCCGGTAACTCGGGAAATTCGGCAATGAATTCGATTATCCTGCGCGATCCTACTTCCGAGTCTGCATCCGTACTACGTCCCAGGCTTGAACCGCCGGCTAATCTGTCAAACAGCACTGTTGCGTTACTCGATATCGGGAAGATGCGCGGCGACGAGTACATCGACCGGTTAGAACAGCTGTTTTGCAACATGGGCGTGCGTACAAAACGCTTCCGCAAACCGACTAATACGCGAACTGCGCCATTGGAGATGCTGAAGCAAATCGCGGCGGAATGCCAGGTCGTGATCATCGCGTTGTCCGACTGCGGGTCCTGCACCTCCTGCAGCACGCACGATTTACGCGACCTGGATAACCGAGGCGTAGCGGGTGTAAGTGTACTAACGACGGAGTTTCGCCAGCCGTTTGCGACTCAATGCGCGGCAATCGGTTTCGATGGGGCTTCAGTATTCATAGAACATCCAATGCAGAATCGCACGAGTGAGGAGCTTCACCGTATGGCGGATTCCTCTTTCCCCGAGATTCTCACTCGGGTTACTCGCTAAGGTGAGCCGAGTTGTTGCGCGAGTGCCAGTGCGGCTCTGGATTAGCTGGCAAGCGAAAACGGGTGCCTGTATCGATCAATGCGAGTCATACAAAGATGCCCTTAAATTCGCCAACAACCTGCGGAGGAACTCATTATTGGAGAACGAAGGTGGAGCTATTCGAGCAGATCCGCAGGGAGTACGAGTTCGG
>CAXSIG010000550.1:0-4246 GCA_964237255.1 uncultured Bryobacteraceae bacterium | reverse complement strand
TTAGCGCGCGCTGTTTTTACCGGTTCGGGCAGAATCGGGTCGCTTATCGCCATTAGATTAGCTTTCGTAGTGTGTCTTTCGTTGATCGATCTACAGTTAGGCCACCGGTTGTACTACAGCATGAGCGCTTACGATTATAATTTTCGCGCTGCTGTAATCGATTCTATCGGCCGGCGTGGAATTCCCGCGGTAAACCCATTTTTCCATCCCGGACATGACAATCCGTTCCGCTATCACTATTTCTGGTTCATGTTGTGCAGCTTCGCGCAAAAGATCACTGGAGTACTCGTCTCACCGCGGCAGGCACAAATTGCAGGATCGTGCTGGATCGGAATTGTTCTGTGTGCCACGGTCGCTGTTTACGTCCGACTTTTTTCGCCTAAAGGAACTATTGACGTCCGCAAACGCACTCTCTACGCACTGTTACTTCTGTGCGTTAGCGGTCTGGACATTGTTCCGGTAATCTTGAAATCGGTTTCTAACCTTCTGCATCACACTCAGATCGGGGTGTTTGGCTCAGCAGAGTGGTGGAGCGCGGACCCTGTTACCAGTTGGATTCACGCGGTTCTTTGGGTGCCTCATCACCTTGCCGGTTTGATCGCCTGTCTTACGGGTTTTCTTATCTTGTGGGATTTGAGCCCCAGCGTTCGCCTTGCCCGACGGGCTTCGTCCTGGCTTGCGGCGGGTTTGTGTTTCGCGTCCGCTGTTGGATTGTCGGTGCATGTCACATTTGCCTTTGCCGTCTCGCTGGGAGTGTGGGCCGCCGTTGCAGCTTGGCGGAAATGGTTTTGGCGCACTACAGATGTTTTGGCTTCCGGTTTCGTTGGGCTTATGGTAGGCGCCCCCTATTTATTGACCCTTGTTGCCAGTGGCGAGGGGAGAGGGAAATCGACTATCCCGCTTGTCTTCGGCCTGCGAGAGTTCCGCCCGCTTGACGCATGGCTGGTTGGGCATGGGTACGGGTTACGCGTTCAAGCCTTGGGAGATTTGATTTCACTTCCGATCAATTACTTCGCTGAATTCGGTTTCTTCGCTGTCATTGCAGTCTTGTTTCTTCGCAGCAGCCGCGTAAGCATCGAAGAGAATAAGCAATATCGATTCGCCATGTGCAGCCTGGCGGGTACCGCTCTTCTAGTCTGCACCTTCTTGCGTTCCGGTGTAATTGGAAACAACGACCTAGGATGGCGGGGTATTCTAACAGTGCAGTTTTTGCTTTTAATCGCTGCGATCGACTACGTGGCTGGTTGGCCAAAGGCGCTTGCGCCTCAGGCCTACCCAAATGGTGTTAAACAGCTGCTGCTTGTTTTGATTGCTCTGGGAAGTTCGACCAGTCTTTTCGAAGTGATCACGCAGCGATTTCACTCCATCCTTGTGGATCAATTCAAAATCGCTCCGGACTTGTGGGCCGGAGAAGAAACCGGGATGGGTGCTCGAACCTTCGCTTTGCGCGACGTTTACAAGCAACTAGAAAAATTGCTGCCCGCAACGGCTATCCTGCAACACAATCCGGAACAAGATCAGAGTATTCCTTCTGGTTTATATGCCAACCGTCAGCGAGTCCTCATGGGCAAAAGCGATTACACGGCGTTTGGAGGAAGTTTCCAGCAATTAGACGCGGCATTAGCGACTCTTCGCCCGGTGTTCCATTCCGATTCTACGGTCGCGGATTTCAGATCAGCGTGCCGTGAATATCAGATCGATGCAATTGTGGTGAACAGCGGAGACCCGGTCTGGAAAAATTCGGCCAGTTGGATTTGGTCGACGCCATCGCTCGCGAAGAGTACAGAGGCCCGAGCGATTTCCTGCTCCACTCCATAACCTCGCGTAGATTATTTCGCGAGCGCCGGTTCCCGCCACTCCAACCGAAGGTCCGTCGATACTTCGTCCAACATTTCGATCGTGGCAGCCTTCTGTTCCATAGCAAAGGCCGTTAGCAGCAGATTCTCGCAAACTGAGTTAATCAGACGCGGGATACCCTGCGTCCGTAGTGCAATCTCTTCGATCACAGCGGATGGGAATATTCTCTGGTCGGGCAATCCGGCGTGAGACATTCTGGACGCGATGTAGCGGCCGGTTTCCAGCTCATCGAACGGTCGCAGCGTACAGCGAAGCGCGATTCGCTGCTTTAATTGCCGGTACTGTGGCGCGTCCAGCTTTTGATCCAATTCTGGCTGGCCCGCGATGATGATCTGCATCAGTTTTCCACGGCGGTTCTCCAGATTTCCGAGCAGTCGAATTTCTTCCAGAACACTCCAATCCAAATTGTGCGCCTCGTCGACGATCAGTACGGTCGTGCGTCCTTCGGCAGCGCGGGCTAGCAACTCGTCGTTTAGCGCGAACAATACCGAAGTTTTGGTACGCTCACCAGGCAGGTTGAAATCCCACGAAATCATCTCGAAGAATTGATCGGAAGTGAGTTGGCTGTTAAAGATAAACGCGAAGGGGATATCCTGCGCATCCAGAAAGTCTCGTAAGCACTCCAGCATGGTGGTCTTGCCGGTTCCCACCTCGCCCGTCAACGCGATAAATCCTTTGCGGCTTTGCACCCCGTAAATCAGGTTGGCAAGCGCTTCTTCGTGTTGTTCGCTTCTGTAGAGAAATTGAGGATCCGGACTCAGATTGAAAGGATTCAGTCGTAGTCCAAAAAACGCTTTATACAAAACCAGCCTCCGTCGGCACAGGCGACCCTCCGCGCTCATTTACACCGGCGCGGAAACTATCGACTGCTGTTCTTAGGCTAGCAACTAGTTCGCCCTTCGGCAGGTACTCCATCCCCACGGTATGGCTATATCCTCCTTTGGAAAGGACCCGGTAGATCTCCCGAAAATCCATGGAACCAGTACCTGGGTCGTGCCGGCCCGGCGCATCGGCCAAGTGAACCACTGCCGTATACTCCAGAGCGTCGCGCAATGCGGCGGCAACGTTTCCCTGTTGCACCTGCTCATGATAAGCGTTGAACAAAAGCCGCAGGTGCGGGTTATCGACTTCTTTGACCAGCTTCAGGCCTTCCGTGCAGGTGGTGAGATAAAAGCCTCTGTCGCTAACCGGTTCGATAACCAACGTCAGATTCGCCGCCGCTGCAAGATCAGCCGCACGCTTGGACGCGTCCAACAAACTCGCATACTGATCCTCGCGGCTGCGGCCGGCGACCCCGGTTCCGCTCATCACGATCACGTAAGGCGCTTCTAGCGTTTGTGCGGCACCGATCGCTATTTTCAACTCGGCAAGAAAGGCTGGCTCGCTGGACGAATCCGCCATGCTCCCCATGCGACCAGCGAGCGGGCGATTTCCCGACAGCCGCGTAGCAACGGCTTCCGTGGTCATTCCAAAGCTCTCGATATAGCGTTTCGCTTTTCGCAACGCAGCGTCATCCCAATCCGTATACTCGTCCGTTAATTCGACGGTCTGCATACCGGCGAGTGCCGCGGTTTTTACGCGTTCCTCGAAGGTCCCCGTCAGTGTCCAGAGCATCACGGAGCTGGTGATCTTTGCCTTCGCGGGAGGCGGGACCACGGCTGGCGGCATTTGAGAAGCGGCCAACCCAGCCGTCCCGAGTGCCAGAAACGATCGCCTATCGAGGATCACAGCCTGATTCTACAATGGAGTTTTGACCCATGGCGCACCTTAGGTACACTACGCCGCACGGCATTACGGTTACGCGGACTGCCTCCGTCGTCCCGTACCGGCGTGGGTTGAAAGCATTGCTTCTTGAATTGGATACGGTTCGTGGCGCCTATCTCTCTTCCGGCTATGAATTTCCGGGACGCTACTCGCGTTGGGATATGGCCTCCACGCGGCCGCCTCTGGAACTGGTGTCGCAGGGTCGAGACGTCACCTTCCGCCCGCTGAATACCCGCGGAGAACAAATTACACAGCTACTTGAGCCGGTGCTGGCGGCACATCCGCACTGGGAGCGCTTCGAACGCACAGGTTCCGGAGAACTCCGCGGCAGACTGAAGCCGATGCCTGCGTTTTTTCCGGAAGAACTGCGCTCCAAACAACCAAGCGTGTTCTCGATCCTTCGTGCGCTGACCGAAGAATTCCGGCATTCGGAGGACGACCGCCTTTGCTTCATCGGCGCATTCGGGTACGATCTGCTCTTCCAGTTCGAACCGATTCCGTTGCACCTGCCGCGGAATTCTCATGACGACCTGCACCTGTTTCTGTGTGACGACATTCATTACATGGATCGGAAGCGCGAACGCGTGGAGCGGTACCAATACGATTTTGAAGTGGAAGGCGTTTC
>CAXSIG010000549.1:0-4255 GCA_964237255.1 uncultured Bryobacteraceae bacterium | reverse complement strand
TGCGTAAGGCGATTGAAGCATCGGGCAGCGCGATGCCGCGGGTGAAGAACGTGGATAAGAACCCGGCCTATCCTGCTGCCGTTGCCGCGCTGAAAGCGGAAGGCGCTATCCCCCGCCGGGTGACTCTCCGCCAGTGCAAGTATCTCAATAATGTAATCGCACAGGATCATCGGACCGTGAAGAAACGTGTGTGGCTAGCAAAGGGCTACGGCACCTTTCAAAGCGCGTGGCGGACGATAGAGGGAATCGAAACGGTACACATGATCCAGAAAGGCAGAGCGAGATGGGTGGAAAAAGGAGATGCGGTCGGCCAAGCTCTCTTCATCGCCGGATCGTTCGGCCTCTCTGCCTAACTAACTAAAATTCAACCGTTTACAATTGCACTTGCCGCAACGGCTTTGCCCAACTTCGCAACGAAACCGAGGTGACTGTATCCCTCAAGCAACAGTAGTCTTTAACAAGGACAAGGAAAAGCCTGAATGAAAAGCACACTGCCCCCTGTCGTGTCTCAAGCTGAATGGCAAGCGGCACGCGACCAGCTCCTGGTGAAAGAAAAAGCACACACCCGCGCAAGTGACGCACTCGCTGCGGAGCGGCGACGGTTGCCGATGGTCGAAATCACTATGCCATACATCTTTGACGGCGAGAACGGCAAAGCGAGCCTGTTGGATTTATTCGAAGGGCGTCGCCAGCTTATCCTCTACCATTTCATGTTCGCCCCAAGCGTCGGCGGTTGGCCGTCGGCGGGTTGCGAAAGCTGTTCCTGGTATGCCGACAACGTGGGAAATCTGAGTCATCTGCAAGCACGCAACACTTCTTTTGTCATGGTCTCGCTGGCACCATTGCCAAACTTACTCGCGTACAAAAAACGCATGGGTTGGCGCATGCGTTGGTTTTCTTCCTCGGAAAACATCTTCAATGTGGACTTCGGGATATCAAGTGCCGAAGGTGAAGGGTCTGGAACCAGCGTCTTCTTACGCGATGGCGATCGTGTCTTTCGTAGCTATTTCACCACCGGGCGTGGCGACGAAAAGCTCGGCGGCATTTGGGCCTGTCTTGACCTTACTCCCCTCGGTCGGCAGGAACAGTGGGAGGATTCGCCTGGTGATTGGCCACAATCCGAGGCGCATGAGTGGTTGCGGAGGCATGACGAATACGCACAAGAGACTCCGATAGCGAAGTGCTGTCACTGAGCGCGAAAAGGGGAACATCTCTCAGTGTGCTACCAACAATGTTTGTGCCAACCAGTAAGGCCTATGAGGCCGAAACAGCTCGGCCTCATAGGTGCTGTGCACTCGAGTCAGCGAATTGCGGAAGTTTCTTGATTGTGAACGCTCCTGTCCCGGTTGTGTACGCCTGACCATCCTCTGCTGCTACTGAATCTTCTGGAAATCGTAAAAGTCGGCGGGTATTTCCGGGCTGAGACGGACGGCGGTTCCCGTGCCTCCTGGTGCAGTTGCCATAATCTTGCCGGTTCGATCCAGAACTACGACTTCATTAGTGGATTTAAAGCTGAGGCCATCCAAACTGAGTTGAATATTAATTCGGACCTTAAAGATGGTAGTGAGCACCCGACTCGCATCATAGTTAAAGAAAAAGTACGTAAGAAGAAACTTGCGGTCGCCGCCCACACGTACCCAAACTCCGTGCACCACGCCTTGATTGCCATCCGAGGAGTTCGCCGTCAGTGTGCCGTCAGGATGAAAGGTGACGAAGTTTAAAACCGGTGGTGCTGCGGCTGGCAGCGTGGCAGGCCGGACTTCGGATAGCCAGGTGCCTTCAAGACTAGTGTTCACTACTCCGACAGCTTTCTCTGGCGTAACAATGGTTTGAAGCAAACCCTGAGCATTGGCCGTGACAGCACTTGCGATGAGAACTGCGAAAAGGATCATTGAGGAACGTTTCATCATTCGAGACCTCCTTTAAGGTCTGAACGAACTTTAGGCGGCTGCGGATAGAATTCCTATGGCGCGAAGGTTCTCCCTGTGTGGCGATCGTGTTCCCTAATAGAATGATATAAATAGCAGCGTATCCGCCACCCGAATGTTATCCTTGGCACGAAGAAAATGGATTCATCGGCCGTCAGCGCGCGGATCCGCTTTGGGGCCTTCGAAGTTGACCTTGCCTCGGGCGCATTGCGCCGGCAAGGTGTAAGGGTCAAGCTCCAGGAGCAGCCCTTTCAGGTTCTGGTGGCGTTGCTTGAACGTCCCGGTGAAATCTTATCGCGCGAATATCTCCGGAATCGCCTTTGGCCCCCTAATGTGATGGTCGATTTTGAACGAGGCTTGAATAAAGCCATCAACCGGCTGCGCGAGGCCCTAGGTGACAATCCCGAGAATCCGCAGTTCATTGAGACAGTGCCCCAGCGGGGATATCGATTTCTAGCGGAAGTGGAACGGACGAACGTTGAAGGGGCAAATGCTCAATCCGTCGCCTACGCCCAGCAGAAGACCGCGCTCGAATTCAATCCGCCAGTAATCGGCGCTCCCATGATGAACCGCCGCCGTCTCTTTGCTCTCGCTGGCGGAGTATTAGCGATACCGCTCGTTACGCTTAGCTATCGCCGATTAGTGTCCAGACCGGCCCGTATTCGATCTATCGCGGTGCTCCCTCTTGAAAACCTATCGAGAGACATCGACCAAGAGTATTTTTCAGATGGTATGACCGATCAACTAATTGGTGAGATTGCGCGTATCAGGTCATTGCGTGTGATCTCACGCACTTCCATAATGCAGTACAAGGGCGGTGCCCGGAAGCCATTGCCTGCAATTGCCCGCGAATTGAATGTTGATGCCATCCTAGAAGGCACCGTCGTTCATTCGGGGTCCAAGGTACGGATCACGGCTCAGTTGATCCGAGCCGAGGACGACCGGCATATCTGGTCGGAAGAATACGAGCGTGATCTTACCGATGTTTTGGCTCTTCAGGGTGAAGTAGCACGGGCGATCGCAGGCCACATTCAAATTCAGCTGACGTCACAGGAACGAATGCATCTTACGCGGGAGCGATCGACTGTTCCGGAAGCATATGACCGCTTCCTTCAGGGAAACTTTTTCTTGCAACAGGGTGCGAAGGGTATCGCCAGGAGTATGGGTCTCTTTCGGCGCGCTATCGAACTCGATCCATTACAGGCCGAGTCCCAGGCCGGTCTGGCTGAGGTATTGTGTTACGCCGCGATTTACGGGCTACGTCCCTGTGCGCAGGCTTACCCGGAAGCGCGCGCAGCAGCACTTCGGGCGCTGGCACTCGACGAATCAAATGGCTCAGCGCATGATGCGCTGGCGGACGTTATTCAAGGATATGATTGGGACCCGGTCGGAGCCCGGAAGGAATTTATACGCGCTCTCGAGCTAAGTCCGACCGACCCCATAGTGCGCGCGCGCTGCGCAGAGAATCTGACCCGGCTGGGAAAATTCGACCAAGCGATTCAGGTGAACGACAACACGCTGAAATTGGACCCGGCTTCAGCTATCAGCTACTCAAGCCGCGCCATGATCTTTTTTCGCTCGCGCCGTTACGATGAAGCGATTCGGTCTAGCGAGCAGGCCCTTGAATTTGATCCGCTTTTTGTGCAGGCACTCTGGTGGCAAGGCGTGTCTTATGCCGCTAAGGGCGCTTTTTCAAAATCCATCCCCGCTCTGGCTAAAGCACTTAGCATAGCGGATGGGCCGCTTTTTCGAGGGTATCTCGGGTTCACGTATGGACGAGCTGGCGAAAAGGACAAGGCTCTAGGGACTTTGAAGGATCTCACGACGATGTCCCGGCAAAGATGGGTCTCCCCGATCGACCACGCCCTGGTTTACGCGGGACTAGGTGACGCCGACTCGACATTCGCATGGTTAGAGAAAGCATTTCAGGCACATGAGACGAGATTCGAACTGGCGTCGTTTTACTATGATGCCTTTCGGCTAGATCCTCGCTTTAAGAATCTCACCCGCCGCATGGGCATCGCTTTTCCACTGCCTGCTACTGGCCACTGACATTCGTAAACACGCTCGATGCGTATTTGGGTTGGCGTTCACGTCGAGTACTCGACGAATGTTATTTTGAATTTCGGCTACACGACTTGTAGTCACAAACACTCTCCGGCCGTGGAAGAATTGCATCGCCGCATCTCGCGCCGAATCAACTCCAAAATGGGTGCGTAATGCAGAGCCCCAGCGGGCGATAATTGAATGTCGACGGTGAGCCACGGACCGGAAATGACAATCATGGCCACTTCCCCAAAAACACTTTCTTTGTGACAAAATCGTTG
>CAXSIG010000548.1:1889-4257 GCA_964237255.1 uncultured Bryobacteraceae bacterium | reverse complement strand
CCGTTCTCCGCTTCCGCGACAACCTCATAGCCATGGAACGATTCCAACTCTTCGCGCAGTATGTTCCGGGCGATGGGTTCATCGTCCGCGATTACGACCCGCATCAAGCTGGAATTTCGCTGATTTCTTTCGGCTCGACGTGGGCGCGGAAGTTGCGGTTGGCGCGGTATTGCTGGGCCGCTTCATAAGCCGCTTTGCGGGAGCGCATAATTCCGCCTAGTGGCTGGTGGGCGGCAAGAGCGTGAAACGGCGTGAACGACATCTGTTCATCGACGAAGACCTGGCGCGCATCGGAGTAGCTTTCCTGCGGTTGGACGGTGAGCGTCGCCACGATCATGTAAGGCGTCTTATCTTCGGGCCATTCTTTGCTGGCGTCTTCAATCGGCGTGGTTTCTTCGTCCAAAGCTAGCTGTGCTTGGATCTCCCACGTTGCGGTTTCGGTGCGGAAGAACTCGCGGACGGCATCTTCAAGCGGATTGAATCCGTGGCCGGCATCGACATATTTGCCTGTGAGATTTTTCAGGTTTGGTGAAGACGGTACGATGGCAATTTTCGCGACATAATCCCCATAGCGCAGTGGGGCGACCGTGGAGAATGTCTCGCCAAGAATGTGATTATAGGGGTGGCCGAACTGATCCAGCGCTCCGCTGTGGATTCCGACCGCGCGCAAGGCCGCATTAGCGCCGCGAGAGACAGTGGAGACAACCTGCTTCACGCTTTCGGAAACTTCGAGCGTGCTATCGAGAAGCTTCAGCTGTTTCAGAAATGCCGCGGGATCCGGCACGCCGAAGACCTTCGAATTGACGCAAACGAAATCCTGGTTGGTATCGCCGTCGGCATTCAGGACTTTGATGGCAAGACCGCGTGGCGAGGAGACTGAGTCAGCGAGAAGGTCGCCGGGGTTCGTCGAGAAGCGGAGGACGACAGGGTAGCTATTGGGTTGTTGGAACAGGCCTTGCGCGTACGGGCCCGGCAAGCCGGAATGCACGGTCAGCTTCCCTACCAGGACCCCGTGGCTTTTGGCGTGGACCGGGCGATAGGCATGTCGATAGTGGCCGGCCATTGTCCGCGTGATGTGTTGCATGGTGGCGGAGAGTTGTGCGAACGTTTCAGGTTCGTCCGGCTTCGGCTGTTCGACCGATGGCGAATACCGTAGGAAATCCATCACTTCAGCCTAAACGATCTCGCAGGACAGCTAGTTCACCGAGCGCTTCGCGGTCGAGAGCGGCTGTAGGGTGTCGTACACGCGTCGAAGCAATCACGCCCGCCGCAACCAAATTATGTTTCATGGCGGAGACTCCCAAGCCTGGCTGAAGCTCAAAGCGGATGAGCGGGAGCATACGGGTGAAGACATCCCAGGCATCTTCGCGACGGCCGGCACGGTAGAAATCCCAAATCTGACGATAGAAGAAGGTCATGTCGCTGCCGGGCATTACCCCTTCAGAGCCGCGACCGAGTTCTTCCAGATAGAAGTTACCGTTCAGCCCTCCGAAAAGCGTGAGCCCTTTCGCCGCGGCATCGGCCAGCGCGGTGAACTTGGGAGCGGTAGGGGGCGCTTCCACTTTCACCATGGTGACGCTGGGGATCTCCTTCGCTATGCGTGCCAGCAGCGCGGGCGGCATGGCGACGGTGGTGAGTAGAGGGGCGTCCTGCACCATAATCGGAATTTGCACGGCTTCTCCGATGGCGCGGTAATAGTGGACAAGACCTTCGCCATCGGTCTTCAGAAAGTAGGGCGGGAGCACCATCAGAGCGTTCGCGCCTAGCGATTCCATTTCACGGCTGAGTTCCACGGCGGCATCCGTGCCGGTGTGGCCGGAACTGGCTATGAGAGGAACGCGGCCGGCATTTTCTCTAACGATCAACTCCATCAGCGCGCGGCGTTCCGTGGCGGAGAGCGTGTAGCCTTCGCTAGCGTTGCCGAAGAGACCGAGACCGTGCGCGCCTTGCTCAATCAGGAAGTGAACCAGGTTGCGTTGCGATTCGTAGTCAACCGATCCATCGTCATGGAACGTGGTAGCAAGGATTGGGAAGACGCCTTTCACTTGTTCTCCACGATACCGGAACCGAGCGCCTTTTTGGCGCGGAGGATATGTTCGCGCAGAGCTTTCGCCAGCGACTTTGAGTCGCGGTGCTTCATAGCGTCCACAATCCGCTCATGGTCTTTCTGTTCCTCCGGCAAGCGCGCTTTCCAGCCCGTATCGTTCCCGTGCAGGCGTTGCATCGCGATGTGGGCCTCTAAGCCGCGGTACATTTCGTTCAGCCTCCGGTTTCCCGCCGCTTCCACGATCACGGTGTGCAGCTCGGAGTTGGCGCTTTCGTGCGCGGCCCGAGAAAGTTCGTTGCGCACGGGCTTGGCCAAGGTTTT
>CAXSIG010000548.1:0-1879 GCA_964237255.1 uncultured Bryobacteraceae bacterium | reverse complement strand
AACTCGTCGGCGCGTTGCAGTTGCGCGTCCGTGAGGTTGGCGGCCGCGTGTTCCGCCGCTAGTGTTTCCAGGGCACACCGGAGATCGAAGATCTCTTCGAGATCGCGCCGGGTGAGCGTTGCGACGAAGGTGCCGCTTCGGGAGTGGACGTCGACCAATCCTTCCGCAGCCAGCAGATGGATGGCGCTGCGAATGGGAGTAAGGCTGACTCCCAGTTGTCCGGCAAGTTTTTCGACGTTCAAGCGTGAGCCGGGCTCAAAGGTCCTGTCCAGGATCGCGCGGCGGAGCGACTCATGCACTTCGTCGGCCGCGCGTCGACGTTCGATGCGTTTCATCAACTAGAATACGATCTTCGCAGCGAACTGAATGGAGCGCGCAGCGGCGCGCCGACGTGATCGTTCCGAAGCTGCTGCTGACGTTTGTTCCGTTCGGGCCGGGGCTGAAGGAGGTATTCGGCAGCCCAAGAATCACGTGATTGGCGATGTTGAACATCTCCGCGCGGAGCTGAAGATTGACGCGCTCAGCCAAGCGGTTGTTCTTTATGAAAGACACATCCACGTTCACCACTCCGGGCGTGCGAACATCCGGCAGTGTGCGACCCACGTTGCCATAAGTGTAGATGGGCGGATTGACGAATGCGGTGGTGTCAAACCAGCGACCGCGGCCGGGATTATCGACGGCCGCCGATTGGCCGGTGGAATTAGGGCGAGAAGCTAAGTTGTTGGAAGCACCTGTGATCACCAACGGCTCACCGCCCTGGATGGCGGTGATGGTGTTCAACTGCCAACCTCCCGCCAGAAGGTTCAAGGGGCGACTGTGCGTGTCATACCGCTTTCCCGCGCCGAAGGGAAGTTCATAGACGCCGCTGAGGACAAGACGCTGGGCGACATCTGTAGGATCGATAGCGCGTTCGGCCTGGCGGTTGTACTTGCCGTTCTGGAAGCTGACGGAGTTCACCTGCTCCACGGCGCCGAAGGTGATGGGCGTCGCGACGCTGTCGCTGATGAGCTTGGCTTTGGTGTAGGACGCAAGGAAGGTGAGCCCTTGCGCATAACGCTTTTCGACAGTGAGATAACCGGCGTGATAGATCGAATTTCCCAAGTGGGGATTGCGGACCGTGATGTTCTGATAGTACGGATAGGGGCGAAGCGATTGCGATTGTGTAATGGTCGCGCTGCCTAAAGCTCCGGGAACGCGGCCGGCATAGGGATTGGGCACGTTGTTTTGCAGCGCGGTACCAAGGCTGAGATATTTCGGATCCAGCTGATTGAGATCGTAGCTGCCGGAGATGAGATGCGTTCCGTGATTACCGGCGTACGTCAGGTCGACGACCCAGCCTTTCGGTAGCTGCTTCTGTACAGAGAGCGTCCACTGCTGCGACATCGGCGTACTTTGATTCTTCTGGTCAATAGAGACAGCTTGGCCGAGGAAAGCACTGGAACCAAGCGCGCGGCCCCCCGGCAGAATCGGCGCCGAAGGAAAACCTTGCTGGAATTGGTACGCGGGAAGATTGCCGTTGCTGGAGGTGTAGCTGGTGGTGGTGCAGGCGAAGCCTTGCGTGTTGCCGAAATCGAGAATGTTAAAGACCGAGGGATAGAAGATTCCATAACCACCGCGTACAACCGTCTTGGCGGAACCGAAGACATCGTAAGCGAAGCCGAATCGGGGCGCCCCGTTTTTATAGTCTGGCGAGAACGGCGAGCGACCGAAGTTAACACCCGCGAATTCGGTACGTCCCAGGAGTCCGGAAGTGGGATCAACGGCGTTTGGGTTGAAGTTGGTGAGGCCGTTGTTCCGCTCATAGGGCGGCTGTTGGAAGTCATAACGAAGGCCAAGGTTCAGAGTGAGCTTTCGGGTGAGACGCCAATCGTCCTGGATG
>CAXSIG010000547.1:0-4260 GCA_964237255.1 uncultured Bryobacteraceae bacterium | reverse complement strand
TCTGTTCGCGATATGAAATAGGCCACATTGCAAGTAGAATCGTAACGATGGCGACGCAAGATAACGTAGTGTCGATTTACCCGTACTTTCAAGTGTTCGAAGGGAAGATCGATGAATTCAGAGACCTCTGCGAGCGGTTCGTATCAACCACCGCGCCGGAGCCGCAGTGTCTGTATTACGGCTTCAGTTTTCATGAAAATGAAGTGCACTGCCGCGAGGCGTATGAGAATGCGGAGGCTCTTCTCGCGCATCTTGCAAATGTGGATGCGCTGCTCAACGAAGCTCTTACCATCGCCCGGCTCAGCCGTCTTGAAATTCACGGCGTTGCCGAGGAACTGGCGAAGCTTACGGAGCCTTTATCGCAATTAGCTCCAACCTATTTCACACTTGCGTATGGATTCCGTCACTAACCAGTAACCTTTTCCGTAGTCCAAGGTACTGACACCCATGTCGTACCTTTGGCAGGACTTTCGCTACGCGCTTCGCACCTTTGCGAAGTCTCCCATCTTTGTCGCCGTAGCGGTGGGTTCGCTTGCCTTGGGGATCGGCGCGAACACCGCCATCTTCACGCTGATCAATCAGGTGTTGCTGCAACTGCTGCCGGTACGAAGTCCTCAAGAGCTAGTGATGTTCAAGGCGAGGGGACGCCATTACGGCAGCAATAACGGACGCGACAAGATTTCCTACCCGATGTACCAGGACTTTCGCGACCACAATACCGTGTTCCAAGGAATGTTCGGGCGCGACGGCCTTCAGTTCAATATGAGCCTCGAAGGCAAAACCGAGCGCGTTTCCGGCGAAATGGTATCGGGAAATTACTTTCCTGTCTTAGGAGTGGGGGCAGCGATGGGGCGCGTCATAACGGCGCAGGACGATCTACGCCAAGGCGATCATCCTGTTGCAGTCCTGAGCTATCAATTCTGGCAAACGCGGTTTGCGGGCGATCCGAGCATGGTGGGCAAGAAGGTGGTTCTCAACGGCTACCCGTTTACGATCATCGGCGTCAGCCAAGCCGGATTTAGCGGTACCGACCCGCTGAACTCGCCGCAGGTGCGCATCCCGATCACGATGAAGGCGCGGTTGGACACGCGCACCTTCTCCAATATGAATGAGCGCCGCAGCCGGTGGGTCAATGTGTACGGGCGGCTGAAGCCGGGCGTTACTCTCCAGCAGGCCAAAGCCGCGCTGCAGCCGTACTTTCATCAGATTCTCGAAGACGAAGTGAAGCAGGCCGGATTTGCCAAAGCCTCTCCGGAGATTCGCGCGGAATTCTTGCGGATGTATCTAGATCTGCTCCCCGCGTCCCAAGGGACCAGCGATACGCGCGACCGTTTCTCTAAACCACTCCTGGTGCTGGCCGCTGTGGTCGGCTTGGTGTTGTTGATTGCCTGTGCGAATGTGGCGAACTTGCTGATTGCCAGGGCGACGGCACGGCAGAAGGAGATTGCCGTCCGGTTGGCGATGGGCGCCAGCCGCGCACGATTGGTTTCGCAGTTGTTGGTAGAGAGCGTGGTGCTTGCGGTAGCCGGCGGCGCCGGAGGAATTTTCCTGGCGGTCTGGATGAACCGTTTGCTCTTCAGCTTTCTTCCGCAAGCAGGCACGCCGCGAACGCTCACGGCCATGCCGGATTTGCGAGTACTTTTGTTTACCGCCGCGGTTTCGCTTGGCACGGGCGTGCTCTTTGGGCTGGTTCCAGCCTTGCAATCCACACGACCCGATCTTGCAAATACGTTGAAGGACCAAGCGGGAGCGGTGGTGGGCGGGACTGCTGTTGTATTTCGGAAAGTGCTTGTGGTTGCGCAGGTGGCGCTTTCGCTACTTCTGCTCATCGGCGCGGGGCTATTCATCCGCAGCCTGAGTAATTTACGCGGACTCGATCCAGGATTTCGAACGCAGAACCTGATGTCGTTTTTTATCAATGCGCCGTTGAACGGATACGCGCCGGAGCGGAGCAGGCAGGAATATCGGGACATTCTGCAGGCGCTCAATCGGCTACCGGGTGTCCAGTCTTCGTCAATGGCTGTCATGCCCTTGTTAGCGGGCGACGAATGGGACAACTCGATGACCGTCGACACCTATCACGTTCCGCAAACCCAGACGCCCGATCCGCACATGAATTTTGCGTCGCCCGGATACTTCAAAACCCTAGATGTTTCGATCCTTGCCGGGCGCGACTTCGATGAGCGCGACTTGCAGGGATCGCAGAAGGTGATCATCGTGAACGAAAAGTTTGCGAAGAAATACTTGACCTCGGCCGTGAAGGCGATCGGGCACAAGGTAGGGATGGGCTCGGACCCCGGGACGCCGACGGACATCACAATTGTTGGCGTCGTCCGCGATACGAAATATGAAGGGATGCGCGATGAAATGCCCGACTCGGCCTTTCAGCCGTTTCTGCAAGTGCCATTTGTTCTCGGCATGAATTGCTATGTGCGGACCACGGCGGACCCGGAACAAATGTCCGGCGCAATCCGGCGTGCGGTGGCGGGCATCGATCCGAACCTACCGATCAGCAATATGCAGACGCTGGAAAAGGCCGTCGATAACTCACTAATGACGGAGCGGTTGGTTGCCAGCCTTTCGACGGCGTTTGGATTCCTGGCGACGGTGTTGGCGGCCGTTGGGTTGTACGGCGTGATGTCTTACCTGGTGGCGAGGAGAACGCGGGAGATTGGGATCCGGATGGCTATCGGCGCACTCTCCGGCGATGTTTTGTGGCTGATCATGCGGGATGTTCTGTTGTTGGCAAGCATTGGCGTGGCAATTGCGATTCCGGCCGCCTTTGGGCTGACAAAGTTGGTGAGCGCTCAGCTTTACGGGATTACGCCGAACGATCCGGGAACGGTGGCACTTGCGACGGTGGGGATTGCAGCGGTTGCTACGCTTGCCGGGTATTTGCCGGCTCGGCGCGCTACGCGGATTCATCCTACGGTGGCGCTACGGTACGAGTAGTTATCCGCCGTCAGATCAGGGCTTTGTCTCAGCCAATGGATTGTCGAAGTCGAAACCAAAGCGCCGAGGATCTTCACCAATGGCGGCTGCCGAGACGATCATATACACATACTCGTATGTTTCATCCGGCACCTTGGCGCGATAGGTAGAAAGAAGCTTCCAGAAGTTACGTTGTTCCGGATTGGCGGGCATGCTTCGAACCAACGGGAGCACGCTTTTCTCGCCCCAGTTGTAACACGCCATGACAAGAAGGCCGGAGGCTTGTGCGTCGGTGCGGTAAAGGTCCTTGATATAGCGAGCGGCGGCTTTTGTTTCGAGATCCCAATGGTGCCGATCGTCCAACGGATCCGGATGATCGATCCCTTGCAGGGGACCGACGCGCAAATCGTATTTGAGACCGGTTTCCGGAATGAATTGCCACATTCCCTTCGCGATTCCTTTTCTAGTGGGAGGGCCGCTCGCGTAGGCGTTGAAATCGCTTTCCTGCAGGGCGAGATAAAAGAATTGCGGAGGCAGATCCATGGCTAAAAACTCGGATGCGATCGGTTGTGTGTATCTTTTCGTTTTTGCCAAGGTAATTGCGCGCTTCAGCCTTCCGGACGACTTCCATTTTTGTATGTGTCGGCCTACTTCGGCTTGAAAGTCGGCCGGCACGGAAAGTTCACACTCGCCGAAGATTCTGGCGACTCGCAAGACAATTTTTTCTTGGGCGCTCAACTTGGAATCGTGCTTGTCGATGGCTGTGACGAATTGGCTGTAACGCCGCTCGGCTTCTTTGCGACGCTCCTGCGACTTTCGCAACTGGGCCGCTGCACGATCGTTGTTGGTATCCCTGGCCGCCCATTCAAAGTTCGCGATGTCGACATCGAGGGACTTCATCGAGTAGAAAATGCTTTTCGCCAACGACAGTTGTTGGGCGGAACGCCGGTGTTCCCGAATGGCAAACGCAAGCACAAACAACACAAGCGCGCCCATGGACAGGAGCACGATAACGGATCGGGAGCGCTGCTTCTTTTGGTATTCAGTAAAGGCAAGGCGAATGAGTCTGGTATGGTTGCCGCCGGCTTGTAGATCGGCTCCTTTTCCGAAGTATCGCTCGGCGTAGTTATCTACAGAGGCAGGTCCGGTTTGTTGGGATGGCGCAGAGACTGTGAAGGAGACAAATGGTCCTTCAACGCCAAGCCGAATGGTGGTACTCGCGTTCAAGTGGACCGATGAAACGCGCTTACCGGATACGAAGATGCCGTTGCTGCTGTTGAGATCCCGTACCAGCCAGATATTGCCGTCTTTCACCACTTCGGCATGTAC
>CAXSIG010000546.1:2199-4267 GCA_964237255.1 uncultured Bryobacteraceae bacterium | reverse complement strand
GCAAGCCCCGCTCAGGTCCCTCCCGCAGTTTTAGCCAGCCGAACAGTACCATGGCAAAACTGGCGGATAGCCTCTCGGGTTATGTAGACCGGCCCGTGACGAATGAAACCGGACTGGATGGGTCGTACTCGGTCGCACTCGAGTGGTCGCCGAACGATTCTGTCGCGGCTGTAGAAAATCCGCTGCCGTCCATCTTCACCGCGGTTCAGGAACAACTGGGCCTGAAGCTGGAGCCGGATAAAGGCCCGGTTCAGTTTCTAGTGATCGAACGCGCGGATAAAACACCGGCCGTGAACTGATCTTGCGGGCGGGCCTGAACGCTTTCAGCTAACTTAGGCGGAAGGGATTGCGGCTTCCAATTCGTCCGCTCTTACCTTTATCTCGGCTGCTTGGGTTGCGTCGATGATTTTGGCGGAGAGATGCCGTATCGTGTGCAGGGCGTCTCGTGCTTTCTGAATCGCCATGTCGCGATGTCCTTTACTACCGGCCAATGCCGCCGTTTGCAGAAAAGTGGACCCTAGCCCCAGATCGATTTGGAGAAGTTCGACCAGCAACTCCTGCGAGTGTTCGGGTTCGCCGTCTAAAACATTCATGGACTGTACCGAGGCCTTTATACTATCGCGCCGCGCCCCAAGAGCAAATGACGGTGTTTTCCTAGGTGACTTCCTGAAGACGACGTGACCACTATTAGTGGCTTTGTCTATGGAAGACATCGAGAAATCCGCAAAAATAACGATTCTGATTGCCGAAGATGAAGAGCCCCTCCGTGATCTCTTCACGAAAATTCTCGATTCGCGAAAGGATCGCTTCAACACCTTGATCGCTGTCGATGGGAAGGATGCATTCGATATTGCCGCTCGATACGAAGGAGACATTCATCTCCTTGTTTCGAACGTTCAGATGCCGGGAATCACCGGCCCGGATCTTGCGGCGGCGCTAAAACAGTCGCGGCCCAATATGCGGGTGATGCTGATGTCCGGTTACCCGCAAGGCATTTTGCTGTTGGATCACACTTGGCATTTTCTACAGAAGCCGTTTATGCCGAAAGCTGTGATTGATAAAATCGAGTCCATATTGGCGCAACCGGTATCGGACGAAACGCACAGCAGCGGTTTAGTCGATCCCGTTACAAAAGGTCCCAAGAATTAGGTCGAGCAATCTCTGGACAGCTCAGGTGGATTGCGGCCAAATCCAAAGACCGTTCACCCCCGCCAAAACAATATTTTCACCCGCCAATCCAAGCCGTTTCGCTCGAATTCACGTAAACACCAAACTTCCGCGTTCTACAGTATGACCGGAGGCCTCCCCCATGCCGAACGAGATTGTTACCACAAACCAACACCGCGTCCTGTCCCTCTTGGCCGAGGGCAAATCGATCGTAGAAGCCGCCGAAGCGGTCGGTATTCACCGCAACACCGTCCGTAACTGGCGGCGCACTTATCCCTCTTTCGCTCGCGAAGCCAACATCGCCGTCCTTGAGCGAGCCAATGCCTGGCATGAGCAAGGCATTGTTCTCGCGCCGAGGGCAAAGGCCGTTCTCGAAGACGCTCTGGACAATCCAGCCACCCCACTCGGCCAGCGCATCCGAGTCGCCCTGGCGATTCTCAAGATGGCCGCCTCGCCTCAACCCGGTCTCCCCGATTCCTTGGGACCTCCGGTTCCCGAACCAGACCCCATCCCCACCGAGCTCGCCCCCGAACCCTTGCCCAGCGTCACCGCTCAGGCCCCCGATTTTATGCATAAGCAGATCGCACAAAAACGCACAATCGTGCACAACGCGGTCACCCAGCGTACCCCTCCCCGCAACGGCCCCTGTTCCTGCGGTTCCGGCATCAAGTACAAGAAATGTTGCGGCAACCCGTCGGTTTCCTTTGTAATGCCGGTTGCCGCCTGACACGTTACTGTTGAGGAATGGCCCCGGCGGTCGCCGAACCCGCGCGCGCACAATCCGATTGCTGGAAATTCGCCGCCCATCGCCACCTTTGCCCGGCGTGCGGCAACCCACTCGCCAATCCCCTTTTCACGTCTACGGATCTTCTTTACAAAACTACCCAGGATCCCTTCACCG
>CAXSIG010000546.1:893-2189 GCA_964237255.1 uncultured Bryobacteraceae bacterium | reverse complement strand
TGCGGTCTGAGCCGGCTTACGCCGCCGGTGCCGCCCGAACGCCTCCAGGATTTCTACCCCACGAAGTACTGGTTCGTGTCGGATGCCATCTCCTCGCTCGAAGATGCTTATCGCCGCCTGGTCCTCCGTGACCACGTTGGCTTCGTTTTGAAGGCCTACAAAAATGCCGGTGCCCACGGCCGCATTCTCGACGTTGGCTGCGGCGGCGGCCTGCTGCTCGGCATGATCAAGCCCAAAGGCGTCCCCGTACTGGGCATGGATTTCTCCACGCAGGCTGCATCGGTCGCCTGGCACACCCACGCCGTCCCGGTAGTATGCGCCACGGTCGATCGTCCCCCGCTTCCGCCCCAATCCTGCGCGCTCATCACCATGTTCCACGTGGTCGAACACCTGATCGATCCCGTCCCCCACCTCGAATCCGCGCGCCACTTGCTCCAACCCGGCGGGCGCCTGATCGTCCAAGTCCCCAACTCGGATAGCTGGCAAGCGCGCCTCTTCGGCAGTCGCTGGAACGGTATCGACGTTCCGCGTCACATGATCGATTACCGCACCCGCGACCTTATTCGGCTGCTCGAATCCTGCGGTTTCCGCCCGGAGCGCATCAAGCACTTTTCCTTGCGCGACAACCCCGCCGGCTTTGCAACCAGCCTCGCCCTACCGCTCGACCCCATGGTTCGCCGCCTCACCGGGGTACCCGAATCCGCTTGGCTTCGTTTTGCGAAGAGTGTTTTCTACCTCGGTCTGGTCGTGGCCGCCGTCCCTTTCGCGATTCTCGAAGCGACGTTCCGGCGCGGCTCCTCCGTCATGATCGAAGCCTCCGTTGCCGATGAGGTTTAAACGCTGGGCTCCGTACCTGGTGCTGCTGGCGGAAGTGGCTTTGTTTTACCGGCCGATTCTCACCGGCGAGAAAGTGGTCCCGTGGGACATTCGCAACTACCATCTCCCGCAGGCCCTCTTCGTTTCAAAAGCCCTCCATGATGGCGAACTCCCCCTTTGGACCCCGGACATCTACTGCGGCCATCCGTTTTCCTCGAATATACAAACAGCGCTCTACTACCCGCCCCGGTTTGTCGCCACTCTCCTCGGAGGGACCAGGTCCGCCACCATGCTCTACAGCCTGGAAGTCGAACTGATCCTGCACGTATTCCTGGCCGGCATTTTCTGCTTCCTGCTTCTGCGCGAACTCGATATCGGCGCCGCTCCCGCGCTCGCCGGCGCCACCAGCTTTCAACTGGGTTCGTTTTTCGCGTCCCAAGCCGAACACCTCGGTTCCATCGAAGGGGCCGCATGGCTCCC
>CAXSIG010000546.1:390-883 GCA_964237255.1 uncultured Bryobacteraceae bacterium | reverse complement strand
TTCGATTGCGCCGACGCTTCCAACTCCGCGCGGCACTCCTCCTAAGCGCCGCCATGTCGATGACCGTCCTGTGCGGGTTCATGCCCCTCACGGCTGTGGCTTTGTTATCCGCGGGATTTCTGGTGATCTTTCTGATCGCTTTCCGGGAAGCCAAGCTCCAACTCGCCGCCACTTTCGCCGGAGCCTTCGCGGCAAGCTTGCTGCTCAGCGCCGTTGCCTTCTTCCCCGGATGGCAACTCGCCCGCCTCAGCGTAAGCCGTTTCCGAACGGACTGGATGGGCAACGGCGGCGGACTCCCCCTGCGCAGCCTGATCTCCCTCGTCTGGCCGGAGAGCTTCGCCAATCACGGAGCCGCCGATATAACCGTCATGTATCTCTACTCCGGCGTCGTGATGCTGCTTGGCTTAATCGCGCTTGCTGTCCGGCGAAAGGGCCTGCTCTTCGCACTCCACCTCGTTATCTCGACACTCTTCATGCTCGGCGAATCGACACC
>CAXSIG010000546.1:0-380 GCA_964237255.1 uncultured Bryobacteraceae bacterium | reverse complement strand
TATCTGGCCGGAGACCTATCTCCACCACGGTGCCACAGACATTACAGTGATGTATCTCTACTCCGGCGCTGTCATGCTGTTTGGCCTGATCGCATTACGGAAGGGACTACTCTTCGGATTACTGCTGGCACTCTCGACACTCTTCATGCTGGGTGAATCGACGCCCTTCGGATTGCTCTACGTCCGCATCGTCCCCGCCGCCATCCGGGCCGCCCTTTACCCACAAGAATGGATTGCCCCGTTCGCCCTCTCGTTCTGCATCCTGGGCACGATAGGGCTCTCCCGGTTCCCTCGACTGGCCGCCCCCCTGGTCCTGGTCGCCGCCTGCGACTTGATCTGGTTCGGCTCCAACCGCCCCTTCAACTCCGTCACGAAGGCCG
>CAXSIG010000545.1:687-4270 GCA_964237255.1 uncultured Bryobacteraceae bacterium | reverse complement strand
TCGCAACCTGACGAAATGCTTTCCGCCCAAGGAACTTCGCAGCATCGCCGAGCTTCTCTTCGATTCGGAGCAATTGGTTGTATTTCGCGATGCGGTCTGTGCGGCTCGCCGAACCGGTCTTGATCTGGCCGGCCCCAGTTGCGACTGCAAGGTCGGCAATGAACGGGTCTTCCGTTTCTCCCGAACGGTGTGAAACCACGGCGGTGTATCCGGCCTTAGCCGCCATGTCCATGGCTTCGAGCGTCTCCGTAAGTGTTCCAATCTGATTGACCTTCACCAGAATTGAGTTCCCTACCCCGGCTTTGATACCCCGCTCCAGGCGCACGGAGTTGGTTACGAATAGATCGTCGCCAACTAATTGAGTAGTTGCACCCAAGGCGTCGGTCAGCATCTTCCATCCGTCCCAATCGTCCTCGGACATGCCGTCTTCAATCGAAAGAATCGCCGGATACTGCCGTTTCCAGTTCACCCAGAAATCGACCATCTGTTCCGACGTGCGCTCGCTCTTGTCGGACTTCTTGAAAACATACTTGCCGTTTTTGAAAAACTCGGACGAAGCGGGATCGAGCGCGATACCCACTTGTGTTCCGACACCATACCCGGCCTGTGAAATTGCTTCGAGCACAAGTTCTAAAGCTTCTTCGTTCGATTTCAGATTCGGAGCAAAGCCACCCTCATCGCCGACCGAGGTGGAATAGTTTTTCTTGCTCAACACTTTCTTTAACGTGTGAAAAATCTCGACGCCCATTCGCAACGACTCAGAAAATTTGTCCGCGCCGAACGGGACAATCATAAACTCCTGGAGGTCGACGGAATTGTCGGCGTGCGCGCCGCCATTGATGATGTTCATCATCGGCACGGGAAGCACAGACGCTGCAGCGCCGCCTAAATACCGATACAGCGCTGTTCGATGTGATGCCGATGCCGCACGGGCGGTAGCCATCGAAACCGCAAGAATCGCATTCGCTCCCAAACGGCTTTTGTTCGCCGTGCCATCGAGCGACATCATAATGTGATCGATCTTCGACTGCATCGTCGCATCGTGTCCCACGAGCGCTTTCGCGATCTCGCCATTAATATTCGCTACTGCCTTCAGGCAACCCTTGCCCAAGTAACGCTTTGCGTCGCCATCGCGCAATTCGACCGCTTCGTGTTCGCCGGTTGACGCACCGGACGGAACGGCCGCACGGCCCATCTGACCGTCGGTCAGGAAAACTTCCGCTTCTACTGTGGGATTGCCACGGGAATCAAGTATTTCGGTGCCGGTAACCCGGACGATTGTCGACATGAGGGGTAGTCTTCATTATCCCTAAGCCAGGATCTTCGCAAGGTGTTGTTCCATATGATCGCGATAGTCCGCGATGAGGAATTCGCGTGTCACGGGTTCGGAACCGCCAATCACGCACGCCGCGCCAAGGCGCGATGGCGAAACTCGCTCCACTGCATTCGCGAGGTGAAAGTTCAGGTCGCGCCACAGCGCAATAACCAATGCCCAATCTCGTTCCTGATACGCATTCATCTCAACCCAACCATCTGCATCGTAACCGGGGCCGGAGTAAACGCCATCGAGTGCGGCACGCACAATGCGGTTGTGATTGTTGATCGCCGAATCGATCAAGTGGCCCAACTCCTGTTTGCGAGTCCAGGTGCGTCCTTCGCGAGGAGCATCGGCTTCTGCCTCGGAGATCCGCTCCAACCGCTCGGCGTAGTCGACAATCCAGTTCTGCATTTAGATTCCGGTCAGGCCTTGACACAAGCCCAATACTTGTTTTTGCATATCGATCGATACTGCATCCGCCGGTTGCTTGGTGATCTTGCCCCCTGAAATGTAAATACCGGTCTGCCGCTCGAACTTCGGATCGATTGCCCCTTGATACACGAGATTCGCGCCCTTCTTCGGTGAAGCAAAAAGTAGTGGAACAAGCAGCCAACGAATGGCTGCTGGCATTCCGGCTCCCCGTGTCATCCCGGTTCGATTCCCTCCAGGGTCCACATTCCGTAAAACGACTCCGTCACTTGCGTAATCCGGCGCCAATGCGTTGGTCACTGCCGCCAGCGCAAGTTTCGATTGGCCGTAAGAGCCGAACAACTTGCGAAATCGCGCTGGGCTTTTCAACTGCTCCAACCTCAACTTGCCCGTCGCCATTATGGCCGCTGAGGACGTATTCACGCAGATTCCTTTCGAGGACGCCAGCGCGGGACGCAAGAGTCGCATCAACATATACGGAGCCAGAGTGTTTATCTGAAAATGCATCTCAATCTGCTGTGGCGAATACTGCAATTTTTCTAAAAGTACACCCGCATTGTTAAACAGCACTTCGATCTTTGGAGCGCGTTCCAAGATCCGGTTCGCGACGGACTGAATGGCGGCTTGGTCTGCTAAGTCCGCCTCGAACGTCTCGATTTCCGCTTCCGCGTATTGAGATCGCAAATCTCGAATCGCTTCTTCTCCCGATCCAGGTCGTCGCACCAGCATCAGCCGCCAGCCATCGCTTAAGAGCAGCTTCGAGAGTTCCAGCCCAATTCCCGCGTACCCTCCCGTGATCACTGCCGTTCTCTTTTCAGTCGTCATAGGAATCGCTCATTCAATACGATAAACTTCTGGGTTGATGCGCGCCACCATCGAAAAGATCGTCAACCAGACCACCGCCGCCGACCTTCACACGCACTTGTTCAACCCGGATTTCGGCGCCATTCAGCTCTGGGGAATCGACGAACTGGTTACCTATCATTACCTGATTGCGGAGCAGTTTCGCTACTGTTCGCTGAAGCCGGCCGAGTTTTTCGGCATGTCAAAAACGCAGCAGGCCGATCACATCTGGCGCTTGTTGTTCGTTGAGCGTTCGCCGATCTCCGAAGCCTGCCGCGGCGTGATTGGCGTGCTGAATGCTTTCGGCCTGGACACGTCCGCTAAAGATCTTTCTGAGGCCCGTGAGTTTTTCCGTTCACAGGATGCGCGCGCGCATGTGAAAAATGTTTTCCGCCTGGCAGGCATTAGCGAGTGCGTGATGACAAACGATCCTTTCGACCCCACGGAACGCGCCGTGTGGGAAAAAGGTGTCCCGCACGATCCTATGTTCCACGCGGCCCTCCGCATCGATCCGCTGCTCAACGACGGCAAGGCGCGCCGGGTCTTCGGCCTGGAATTTCCCGCCGCCGAACCGGCCGCGCGCTACGACCACGTTCATCTCGCCCTGGAAATGCTCGCCGCGCATCCCGGCACCGCCGACCACGTCTGCCGACAGCTGGTCGAGCATTACGTGGGCGTGCCGGCGGACGACGCCCTGGTCCGCAGCCTCGCGCGGACTTACCTCGAAGACGGCGGCGACATGCGCCCGGTCATGCGCGCGCTGGCCTCGAGCGACGTGTTCTGGAATTCCGCGCCCAAGATGGCCAGCCCGCTCGACTACGGTCTGCGGATTGCCCGGCTCTGCCGCGCGGCCGTCGTTGACCTCGGGGGCAATCCCGACGTGCCGCCCAGGCCCGAGCAGATCGCCAGTTTCCTGAAGAAGAGCGGCATGGGCCTCTTCGAGCGCGTCACCCCGGACGGCTACCCGCAAAACAGCGCGTCTTACATGGATTC